>CAUZOD010000038.1:0-15954 GCA_963581115.1 Phycisphaerae bacterium
CCGATTCGGCCCGGTAGAATACCACTAATTCGGATCGGTCGTGACCACCACACGGGGTGTAGCTCAGCTTGGCAGAGCGCCTGCTTTGGGAGCAGGAGGCCGCTGGTTCAAATCCAGTCACCCCGATGAAAAAGAGCCAGCAACTGCTGGCTCTTTTTCATCGGGGTGACCCGAATAACGCTCAGTCCAGCTCCACATCACGGAGTTGCAACAATCCAATTCAAGCCCGATCCAGCTCGGCCACTGCAATCCCATAGATCTCAAGATTCGCTATGGAAAATATAATGCCATCGTCGCAATCAGTGAACTGAAGTTCTTGCGCCCCCTCTTGCTCAGGACTTAGCAAGGTCAGGTTTCGTACCGTTTGATTCGGAGGTATGCGCATCGTCACACGAATATTACTAACCGGATTCTGCCAATCAAAATTCACCAAGTGCAGCAGCTGTCTTTCCCGCTCTCTCTGACACAGAAATTCGACAGTAACGGTTGGAGGCGCTTCAACTTCTACCGGAAGACTGGGACAAACCCAATGGACCGCATCCATGAGTTTCTGCCAGTTTTGGGGCAACTTCCAATACCGGTGGTGGATCTGACCCGGCCCCAGACTCTTCCATATGTTCCCATACTCTAGAGACCCATTTGGGCGCTGCGGTGCCACTGTCGGCACGATCTGGGGGACATAAGCGACTCTACCCTTGCCATAAGTCTTCTTGCGGGTACGATCCGACTCGCTGTCCCCGGAATCCAGCCCGAAAAGATCTGCCAATCCAAAACTCGGGCGTTGTCGCCTCCACTGATCGTAAAGACTGGTCTGGTCTGTCGCCACGAGGCCTCCGCCAGAATCAACGAATCGCCGGATTGCCCCCAATTGGTCGTCGCTTAAGGATTCCACATTGGCGAGCACAAGGATCGCATGTGTCGGCTCGCCCAGCCAATCGTCAAAGACCACATCGAAGGGCGCCTGCGCCTGGATGAGTGTCTGCTCAAAGAGGGTGCGAGATAGATGGGTGGCGTAGTTGTTGAAGGTGCTGGACGAAAATGAGCGAAGTACCGCCACATTGGCTAGTGATTCTGTGTCGCGAAAAATCTCCTGATGACGCCGATAGAAATCGATATACGGCTGATCGCAATGATCCACCATCGGCATGCTGAAATTACCGACCATACCGATGGTCCCCGGGTTATACGCCATGCACTCAGCCATCAACAAACGGCTATCGGAATTGCCCACATCTTCAGGACTGTGCTTGCGCTTAGCCCCCGCGGTATACGTAAACACGGTGTTGCCAGTAGCGCGCCCGACCTTGAAACCGCGAATCTTGGAAACCACCACATCTTCATCGATGACCTGAGCATGATTACGTTCTTCCGTCCAGTGAAATTCACCGTGGGTGACGAGATCAGGAGGCCAAGAAGCATAGGCATACGCTGAATTACCCCCCGTCCAAGTGTTGAGTTCCACCGCGACATCTGGATTCAACCCACGGATGTACCTACCAAAACGAGCATATACCTGAGAGAGCAGATCACATCGAAACATGATCCACTCCTGATGGACCGGGTCCACAATCGCCTCCAACGACCAAGGACCTCCAAAAGGCATGGCGAAAACGGGCGGCTCAACATGGTCTAGAATCGTGATGCCAAACCGCCGCATCCTAATCGAGTCGTCTGGATACTTCTGCTTCAAGTACTCACGAAACTTCTCTTGGCACGTCTGGCAGTGACAGGAAAATGGCGCGTTCCAGAGCAAGAAATTATCGAAGTGAATAAGGTCAGCTCGCACGTATTCAATCGCATGGCTTATGATCTTCTCGATCGCCGCCAGAAAGCCTTCCTGATTAATGCATGGTGCCCACTGGTTGTAGGTGAGACTCCATGTGTAGCGGGGTATCTGCCCATTCTGGTCAACGGATGCCCACTGCCTAGCCTCAGGGTATTCTCGCTGCCACGTTTCGTACATCATGGCATCAATCGAACGGAGATAAGCCCCCACCTTGATGCCATGCTTGTGACACAGTTCCGTAAAGCGTTTCGTCCACTCCATCTCCGGCTTCTCAGCGGCCAGCCCGTAGCCCCAATGGAAGTGCGTGATCACAAAGTTCACCCCAGCCGCCTTCATAGCAACAACCGCCTCTTCGCTGTGCTCACGTTCATACCGCTCCCACCCATCGGTACCCAGAACACCAGCGCGGATGTCTCGGCCTAGAGACATGCTGTTGAACATGAAAACGATCCCCTCTGACATCCACTTACGGCCTTTCGATTGCATATTCGTGTCCAATAGGTTCTCGCCAAGGGCGCGCCCAAACAAATGAAATCCATTCTACCGGCGTGCGCATTGACACCGGATTGGTACCCGCAATCCCCCTCCCCAACCAAGATGGCTCCATTGGTGTCAGGACCGGCCCGATCATTTTTTACTCCTGTGCAATTCCTAAAATCATGGCAGTGATTCGACAACCGCACACCGAGTCGATATGACGGTCCGCCTTGATCTTACGAAAATTCATCGCGTCTTTTGATCCGCGTTCGCTGCCGATGATGGCGCGTCCTAGCTACGTTCGTGAACTCGTGACCTCGTCAACGATGCCCGTCATGTGGGCGATGGTCGAAGGCGGGGTGGTGGTGGTGTTGGCGGAGAAGGTATTCCATGTTGGCCCCCTGGCGTTCGCCACCATCTTAGCCGCACCGATGTTTGCAAACCTAACCAGTTGGTTGTGGGCGACAGCCGCACGGGGTCGGCCCAAAATTCACTTTATCGTAGGAATGCAAACCGTTGCGCTGCTGTCGATCAGCGCAATCGCAATCCTACCCCAAACTGCCGCGGGCGCGGCGATGCTGGTGGTTCTGGTGGTCTTTGTCCGCTGCCTGATCGCGGGCATACTCACCCTGCGCAGCGTGGTGTGGCGAATGAACTATCCACGAACACTGCGGGCACGAATCATCGGCCGTTTTGTCCTGATTGCAACGCTGTTTTTTGGGGTCAGCCCCCTCGTCGGTTATGCCCTCCAAGAACTGAACCCTAATGCATTTCGCGTAGTTTATCCCGCATCGTGCCTGGTGGGGTTGATTGGTCTGCTGGCATATGCCAAAGTCCGACTGCGCGGTGAGCGAGAACTATTGCGGTTTGAGCGACAGCCAATGGCCCGTGCCGGGCCTCATGGTGCCCCGGCACCGATCTACGAGTTCGATCCACAGGAAACACCCGAGCATCGCCAACGATTCTGGACGGTACTTCGGCATGACCACAACTTTCGCCGTTACATGACCTGGCAGTTCGTCGGCGGGATAGGCAACATGATTGGTGAGGTGGCAGTCATCCACATCATTCTCCGCCTGAGCCGGGATCAACCGGGGGAATACGTCAGTTCAATCCTGTTAACGACAACACTACCCGTACTCATCGCCATGATCACCACCCCCCTGTGGGCCCGATTTTTGGATCGTGTGCATATCGCCCGGTTTCGGGCCTTTCACGCACCGTGGTGGATCGCGAACCAACTGCTGTGTTTCGTCGTGGCCTTGACCGGATCGTTGTGGTTATTTCTTCTGCCGCGGCTGCTCCAGGGCATCAGCCGCGGCGGTGGGGTTCTGGCGTGGCAGTTGGGTCACCATGACTTTGCCGATCGTCGCATGGTGGCGCTGTACATGGGCATACACGTAACCCTGACCGGGGTGCGAGGTGCTATCGGGGCGTATCTGGCTGTGCTGATGTTGGACGGGGTCCACCTCGGAGGCCTGCACATCACCGGGATCGGCAGTTCCATCTTTCTAGTCACAGCGATTCTGACCACAATCTCTCAATTCGGTTTTATCACTCTCGACCGCTCAATTCGCCATCAGTCCAAGCCATAACTCTATACATCCCAAGGGCCACAAGATCGCCTACGGGTGCTGGAGGTTCCGCTTTGCCCCACACAACACCCGATAGGTCCGTGGCGTCTGTCCACATGATTTTTTAAATGTCGCGTAGAACCGGCTGATCGACCCAAAACCGCTGCCCCGGGAGATCTCCGGCACATCTAGGTCACTGGTTACAAGTAGGTGTTGCGCATGCTGAACGCGGCGCCGTGTCAGGTAGGCCAAGATGGTCATACCAGTCTCTTGGCGAAACAGGCCCATGGCATAATTCGGGTGGAGCCCCACGTGCTGAGCCACCTGATCCATACCTATGGAGTCCTGATATTTCTGATCTAAGAACGCCCGCATCCGCTCAACCAGACTAGTTTGGGGGCCCGAAGCCACAGACTGCGCCAACAGTCTAGGACCACGCATAAAGAACCGGCGCAACCTCGCGCCCAATTCGATACTGGCCAACTTGCGATGCGGGGCCTCTGGCGATGATAGGTCATCAGCCCATCTTCCGAAGGCGGGCTCATCGGTTGGATCCGATCTCGATTCAGCCAGTACGCCACCCGACAGCAGTACCCGGCGTAGCTTACGGGGAACCAAACGATCAGAGAGTTCCGCCAATGGCACTGTGGCCCGACCCACGCGCACACCGGCCAAGGAAGTGCAAACCTCGCGAGGCTCCTCTGCCCAGACCACGCACAAGCGTTGTAACGGTAAACGTAAGTGGGATCCCGCCACGCGAAGATTAAGCTCCCCCGACAGAACAAGGATCATCTCTACGGAACCTGGGCCGCCAATAGGAGGTAGGACCCGTGGCCATCCCAGCCACGCACTCCACCTATTCTCATCAAAATCCATGTAATGATCTAAAGACGCCTCCATATTATATTATTATCCAAGAATTAGTTTTAAAATAATTAATTTTTCCTATATCCTTAGATAATTTTCAGCAAGGCCAGCCATTCTCGAGTCCCCCCCTTACTTCCACGAATAGGCGATTCGATCTGACCCATCACCTGGATTTTATCGTCCGATAAGGACTCTGTCACGGTATTTGCAACCCGCTGTGCCTCATCATCATTGAGACCCGGATGTCCAACTTCGTATACTGGCTTGATCAGCGTTACGATCCTGCCCCCAGAAACCAGCCAGCGTTGCGCTGCCGGTATCGCCAGATGCTGCCGCGTCCATCCCATGTCCACCGTCACCAGGTCTACTAGACATGGCGGCGGTACGTGCAGGGCATTGGCCCGCTCCATAACCAGCACCCGTGGATCCGTGCGTAACTTCCAATCGAGGACACCGTAACCGGTGTCCACGGCAATGACCTGGGCGGCACCGTGACCAAGCAGACAATCAGTAAAGCCGCCAGTGCTACAGCCAAAGTCGGCGCAGCTTTGTCCGTTAACCTCTAGGTTAAATGCATCAATTGCAGCTGCAAGTTTCATCCCACCCCGAGAGACGTAAGGCCCTCTGGACATGGACTATAGTGTATGCGGCCTATCGCACACTGATGCTCGGAGCGAATTACCCCCCCTGAGAACAAGCCTGCCTATGCCATTACTCGTGGCTCTAGCCACGCCAGAATTGGCTGAGATGGCCTCCTCCAAGAACCCCATACCAAAGATGGCTCTAGAGTTTAAATGGACTCCAGCCAAAACAATGCGAAACCCACAACCAGATGGGCCCGTTAATTTAAGCATGGTATCAGAGCACCTAAGCGCTAAATGATGATCCGCAACCACAGGTGGACGTGGCATTGGGATTAGTGAAAACAAAACCACGCCCCATGACCTCGTCCTTGAAATCAATACTAGTGCCATTGAGATAGAGGTAGCTCTTAGGATCACAAACGATCTTGACGCCATGCTGCTCGAAAGCTTCATCGTTGTCACGACACTGTTCGGTTAGATCAAGCAAGTATCCAAATCCAGAGCAGCCACCTCCTTTAACGCCCACACGCAAACGCACATTCTTGGCGTCAAGTTCCTGCTGCCCGATGATAGTCTTGATTTCCCGGGCGGCGGTTTCCGTCAGTGCAATACTCATGTGCCAGACTCCTGTATAAAGTTTACCGATTTTCTCCGTTTGTCATTATAATTATAGCCGGGCTGGGGCACGCGGTGCACCAAAAGCCTCCGCGTGCTGCGCACCTGCTACAGTGGCCTTATCCGTGCCGCTCTAGTTCTCCTCAATGGCACAACTGGCCCGGTTCGCCATGCCTTCGGTCTCGCCCTCGTCATCGACCAAACCATGCTTCTGCCGATAGTCTTTGATGGCAGCCTGAATTGCGTCCTCGGCCAAAACCGAGCAGTGAATTTTGACTGGCGGCAAGCTCAATTCCTGCACGATGTCAGTGTTCTTAATTGCCTCGGCCTCTTCTAGCGTCCGGCCCTTCATCCACTCAGTGGCCAGCGACGAAGAGGCGATCGCACTGCCGCACCCAAATGTCTTAAACTTTGCGTTCTCGATAACTCCCGTCTGCTCGTTGACTTGGATCTGGAGGCGCATCACATCTCCACACTCGGGGGCACCCACGATACCGGTGCCCACATCGGAAGCCTGCTTGTCCAGATTCCCAACATTCCTTGGGTGTTCATAATGGTCAAGTACTTTTTCACTATACGCCATGGTATGGCTCCTTCGTATCTGTAGATTAATCCATAATTCAGGTGACTTGCGATTAGAGTATCATTTGTGTACAGCCCGAATGCCTTCGGTCAACACCTTGCTATTTCAGTATTCAGTCATGCCCCCATTCGACCGTAGTCAAATCTATGCCTTCTTTGACCATATCGTAAAGTGGACTCATTGCCAAAAGATGCTGGACGCTTGTAACCATCTTCTCAATCACATAATCAATCTCCGGCTCGGTGTTGAACCGACCGATGCCGAATCGAATAGAACTGTGGGCTATCTCATCACCCGCTCCAAGCGCCTTGAGCACGTAACTGGGTTCAAGGGAGGCACTAGTGCACGCCGAACCAGAACTGACCGCGACCTCCTTACAGGCCATCATCAGTGATTCCCCCTCGACGTAAGGGAAACTGATGTTCGCGGTTCCTGGCAGGCGACGGGTTGGATGCCCGTTAAGCACCGCAGTATCAATCTGACCCAGAATGCTATCGATTAACCGATCCCGCAGAGCAGCAGTGCGGATTGATTCATCGGGCATCTCCTGCTGGCATAACTCGCACGCAGTACCCATGCCCACAATGTTGGAGGCCGCCAGTGTGCCGGATCGCATGCCGCGCTCATGCCCACCACCATCCAGAATCGGACTCAGACGAACACGAGGCTTGCGTCGCCGCACATAGAGGCAACCAACCCCCTTGGGGCCGTATAGCTTATGCGCTGTGGCACTCAGCAGATCCACTCCTGCCTCTTCAACATCAACCGGAATCTTGCCTACCGCCTGAGTCGCATCGGTGTGAAAGATTGCACCATGCCGCTTGCAGACTTCTCCAATCTCTGGCACCTCATTGACGGTACCGACCTCGTTGTTGGCCCACATGATCGAAACCAGAATCGTGTCGTCCCGCAGCGCCTCCTGAACTTGATCAGCATATATAATTCCGTTCGCATCCGGCTCAAGCCATGTCACTTCGTATCCTTCTCGCATCAATCGCTTACACGGATCGAGCACGGCCTTATGCTCGTGGATGGCGGTGATGATATGTCGGCCCTTCTGCTTATACATTTCAGCAGCGCCCTTGATCGCTAGATTGTTCGACTCAGTCGAACCAGAGGTCCAGATGATCTCCTTGGCTGTTGCCCCAATCAGATCTGCCACCTGACCACGAGCTGTGGTTACAGCACTCTCGGCTTCCCACCCAAAGGCATGATTCCTGCTGGCGGCGTTGCCAAACTTCTCCGTAAAATAGGGGAGCATTTCCTCCACCACGCGCGGATCGCAACATGTCGTCGCATTGTTGTCCAAATAGATGGGAAGCTTCATAGGCATATGGGCGAGTTCCTTCCATTCATCACCGTAGTAGCCGCCAGGTCTAGGTTCACCTTGACCGGCGTGGAGCTAGCAATCCTCTCAGAACCATCTTCCAATAGATTTTCTAGCGTTTGTTCATTGAGAAAACGAGTGATCTGATGGTGTAGCCGGCGGATTGACAAACGAATCGGACAATGGCTCTCGATTGGACAAGCCTCAGATCCGGCCAGTTCGGCACAACCATCACAGCAAGCGGCAAAACGCACCGGCCCCTCCATGGCAACCACCACCTGTAGTAGGGTTATTTGCTCCGGTGCCCGGGCGAGCTCATAGCCGCCACTGGCCCCACGCTGAGATTGCAGCATCCCCGCGGCAGCCAACTTCTTGAGAATGTTCATCAGCTGGGGCAGGGGCATCTCAAATTGATGGGCAATAGCCCTTGCACTAATAGCGCCATCACCATCTTTCCAGCGACGCGCTAGGCGACTTAGAGCCACTAGGCCATAATCAGTTTTGCGAGTTATCCCAATCATTTTTATAAGATTATTTTAAATAAAATTTTATATAATTACACCATGTCGAATCCAGCCTAAATTTCACCTCGGGCACATAATAGTACCATTTTAGTACGATTTCAATCCTCCTCCCAGTATATTAGAAAATTTCTCAAAAAAACTCCTGTGCAAAGTCTGGTTAAGCCATAGTCGTATAATCTCGCCTTGATCAAACCGACCCCTAATGCGTGAGGCAGCAATGCGTTTCAAAACCGTCTTGATGTTTGGAGCTCCAGGTGCGGGCAAGGGCACACAGGGGGCTATCCTGGGGCGAATCCCGGGATTTTTCCACATGTCCTGCGGGGATGTATTTCGCAATATTGATGTGAATATCGACCTGGGAAAAGCATTCTACGAATACAGTTCACGAGGTGAACTGGTTCCCGATGATGTCACGGTAAAGATGTGGGCACAGGTCATCGGCGCCCGAACCGCTCTGGGCAACTATAAGCCTGCCACGGACCTTCTAGTGCTCGACGGTATTCCTCGCACCGTTGAGCAGGCAGGCCTAATGGATGAGCACATCGAAGTCCTGAAGATCATCCACCTGGTCTGCAATAACGAAACTGAAATGTTCGATCGTCTGCGACGAAGAGCATTGAAGGAGAATCGCCACGACGATGCGGATGAAAAGGTCATCCGCAAACGCTGGGATGTGTACGAGAATGAGACCCGTCCCGTCCTAGAACACTACTCTCGGGACCTAATAGATGACGTCAACTCGATCGGCTCTCCGGGGCAAATCCTGCACAACATCCTCGATTACGTCGTACCGACTCAAAACAAGCACTTTACAGCATTCGAAGGTTAGGGTCACACCATGATTTTTTCCGCTCCCGAAACCATGCTCATGGTCCTGTGGTTCTTGTGGTGCCTTATGGCTGTTCTCGCCTGGCTTAACGTCTATCGGTTTTACGTCCGGGAAAAACGATATAAGCGACGCAATAAAAATAAGGATGCGCACACGCCAACAGCGGTCGTGATCATCGCCATCAAGGGAGTCGATGACCATCTGCACACGCTGCTCGATGGGATGCTCACTCAAGACTATCCGCGATATCGGATTATCTTCATCGTTGAGACGAAGCAGGATCCCACATTTACGTTCTTGCGCGACATGATTGACAATTGGGCAGATGTCACGGCAACGGAGTCAGTACCCCTAGATACCTCCAGCGTGCGGATGGCTGGGGAAGAGCACGTACCGACCCAGGATGTACATATGCTAACTTGGCAACGACTCAAGCCAGCCAAGGCTTCACCAGGGCTGCAAAGCCTACAGCTGATTGTCCCCGGCCTATCTCACAATGAAGCTCAGAAAATCCACGGACAGCGAGTAGCGCTGAAGACACTGACCGACGAAGACCAGGCCTTGGTCTTCGCCGACGCAGATGCCGCTATGGGACCGGATTGGCTAGAACGGTTAGTCCAGCCTCTAAGCAAGCAAAGCGTCGGCTTGGCCACTGCATGGCGGTGGATCGTTCCTGCAGATGGCGAGCGCGCCAACCTCCCCACAAAGATCGCTGCCATTGGTAACGCGAGCACCGTAACACTCATGGGACACACCGACCGCAACTATGCTTGGGGGGGGTCCATGGCGATTCGCCGCAATGTAGCGGATCAGATTGATCTAGGAGAGTGCTGGCGAGGCTGTATCAACGATGACGTCAGCGTCAGTCGTGCAATCAAGCAGCATGGGAAACGGCTTTACCTCGTCGCAGGCATGTTCGTAATCAGTCCTGATCGATACACTTGGCGAAGTCTGCTTACCTTTGGGCGGCGCCAGCACTTGTTCACCAAAACCTATGCCCCGCATGTCTGGGCAACTTGCTGTCTTGGCTTGGCGTTGTACACGCTCTCAGTGGTCGCCACTGCTATCAAGCTATTAACGCTCTCTTCCGGATGTGGGTGGGCTATCGCGGTATTGGGATTCGTCGCGGCATGTGATTTAGGTCGCGCCGAGACCCGACGGGCACTGGTGGCTGACATTCTTCCTGTCGATGCCCAACAGAACCTGCGAGGCGTCTGGAATCTCGAACGTTTTGCCACCCCACTGTGGATGGCAGCACACTTGGTGGTTTCACTCAGCGCCATCTATCGTTGGCGATTCAAGTGGGGTGGGATCATCTACAGCGTGGGGGGACATCGCGGCCGAGGCACACGGATTCTACAGCGCCTACCCTACACAACCATTGCCTAGCCCAGATATGTCACCAGCCATCTGCTCTGCCAATGCGAGGCAAACACCCGCTAACAATAAGGCAGGCAAGTAGCTCGACCTACTCTTCGATCTCTCCGAGTACTTTAGCTGCCAACTGCCTGTCATCGCCATCGAGCCGGAGCATCGCTTCGGCCAGAAGGGATTTGGCACGTGTGGCCTGGTCCAGGTGGCGAGCATAAATTAAGCCCAGAATCAACTGCACCTGCTGACGCTGCGGATAGGATTTGTAAGTGTCCAGGAACAACTCATATGCCGTCGCCGCCGTGTCGTAACGGCTCTCCGACATCAGTTGGCTTGCTAGGTCCAACTGCTGCTGCTGGCCCATAACCTGTCGACCGTCAAGTGCCAGCACACGAACATAGTGCCGTGCTGCCTCTGGCAGATTGTGCTCCGCCAGTGCTTCATTTACCTGGGCCCGTAGCGGCATCAGACGCTCTTGGGATTTGGACGATAATCCGTTGGCCTGCCCCGGCATTGATTTTGACGGGGTCTCCCAAGCATGAAATCCACCTCGCGCCAGACGACGAAAGTGGGCGCGCCGGCGGCGGTGCTCCAGCAAAGCGAGCATATCGTATGGCTCTCGCGGAATGAATCGACTTACCAAGAGAGACAGCCCAACGACAAATCCAAGCGTGTAGCCTACAAGGTGAGCCAGATAGGCCACCCCCGTACCCCCCATCAACTGAAACAGCATGTCCTGAGCTACACGAAACAAGATCAGTACGATGCTCGACACCTCGAATGTATTAAAAATGTAGAAAATTGTGACGTAAGACAACGGAAACATCGCCAAGTACGCACCGGTCACACCCGCAATGCTGCCCGAGGCGCCGAGGATAGGCGTGTCGTATATTGATCCGTGCCCAATCCCAGCAAATACCCCGGCGGCAAGATAGAAGAAGAAATAGCCAAGCTTTCCTAATCGATCTTCCACGCCACTACCAAAGACATACAAAAAAACCATGTTGAAGAATAGGTGTAACTTTCCCGCATGAAGAAACTGATACGTAAAGTATTGAAACAGATACGCATCATCAGGCCAGAGAAAAAATCGGATCAACGGCACTCGGATGAAGGCTTCATGAATCGGCGTACCCTGCTCGGCCAGTGAGTGAAATTCAATAATCTCGCGTTCAGTGAACAAAAAAATTAGTGCATTCACCGAGATCAGCGCATAGTTAACCCATGGGGTACTGCGGATACGTCGATCAGTACGGATGGGAAAGATGAACATTGGATCAAACAGACGGATCAACCACGTCAATGTTCTCAAGGTCAAGTACGTGCCAAACCGCTCATGGTTCATCTGGCGGGTATCGGCTGATCAGCACAACGGCAATCCGAGCACATCTTCGTATACCCCGTGATCAGGCCAAACAATACGCCACGATCGAACCACAAGACCACGGCTCGGCCTTCCGCCCCATGCCGCCAGAACACACTCTAACAACGATTTATCACCCGCGGAGCCGCGGAGCCTGACCCGGTCTTGCAAATAGCCCTCATGCATCCACCGCCCAATTGCATATAATGGCTCGAACCATGACGATGACTTTGCCAATTTTTACAGACGCTCCACAGCGACCGGTATTCGCGATGGGGCCTCGCTCACTTGAGGCCGTTCGCCTGCTGAGGCTCTCGCTCACCGATCGATGCAACCTGCGCTGCATCTACTGCATGCCCGAAGATGGCGTCGCTTTCTCTGACCGCACCGATCTGCTCAGCGCCCGGGATATCCTGGCGGTTGCCGCCGCAGGCCGGTCTGCCGGAATTGACCATTTTAAAATCACCGGCGGAGAACCGACCGTGCATCGGGAGTTGCTGAGTATCGTACGTGGATTGCGCCAACTGGAACCCCTCGACCTTTCTATGACAACCAATGGATTACTGCTGGATCGCTTGGCCGGCGAACTAAAGCAAGCCGGGCTCGACCGCCTGACCATCAGTCTGGATACCCTTCGCCCGGAAAGATTTACACGCATCACTGGCAACCGACCCTATACCTTGGACCAGGTCCAAGACGGTATCCGTGCCGCCAGCGCCGCTGGGTTCGAACGGCTCAAGATCAACGTTGTCATTATCGGTGGAGTCAATGACGATGAGGTGATTGACTTCGCACAGCTGAGCATAGATCGACCATGGACAATTAGGTTCATTGAGTACATGCCACTAGGCGATGCTAAGCTTTTGGAAAACGGGCTCAAAATTGCCAACAGTTTCACTGTGGATAACGCAGAGATTCTTCACCGGATTGAACGCCATCTGGGTGAAGCAGAGCCCGTCGATCGCAATCGTGAGGCCGGAGTCGGACCTGCACAACTGTATCGCCTCCGGGGAGCAAATGGGCGTATTGGTTTCATCTCCGCGATGAGCAAGCCTTTCTGTGAAACGTGCAATCGGCTGCGTCTGACCGCCACGGGCGAACTACGGGCGTGCCTGTTCGATGGTGGTGAGGTTGACCTATTGCCCACCCTCCGGGCTCCGGGCGATCCGGTTCCACGCATTGTGAACCAGATGCGCCAATGCGTGGCTCAAAAACCGCAATTGCATTCCGATCGGGGCAACCGCGCCATGAGCCAGATGGGTGGATAGGGTGGTCGCCGTATGGTGGCTGGAGAACTCACTGCCCGACACCCACGTCTGACCCTAAGAACCCGATGTCCGAAGCAACGCTCACCCGTGGCCAGGGGAACCTGGATTATGTCGTGATCCGGAACCACCGGGCCCGGGGTGTCTTGTATTTGCAGGGAGCACATGTCACTGAATATCAGCCAATCAACTCCCCGCCGGTGTTATTTGTCAGTAACGCATCGCAATACAGGCTTGGGAGTCCAATTCGCGGTGGTGTGCCGATTTGTTTTCCCTGGTTTGCTGACAAGCAGGATGAACCCTCGGCACCAGCGCATGGCCTAGCACGATTACAACGATGGGAACTGGACCCGACCGCGTCCACCGATGCACTGCGGTTGACAACGCAAATTGATCTGTTTGAGCTGCGATTGGAGGCTTTATTCGACACGAAGCTATCGATGACCCTAACAGTGACCAACCAATCTCCTAACAACGTCCGGTTCGAAGCAGCACTTCACACCTACCTTCGGATCGGGGATATTCGACGAATCCATATCCATGGGTTAGAACAAATCGGCTACTTTGACAAAGTAGCCGGAAACGCTGCCCCAGCCTCCGGACAACCCATCCGCTTCAATAGCGAAGTCGATCGGGTATACACGGGCACAACTGATACCTGCGTGCTGCATGATCCGGATTTGAAACGCCGGATATTTGTGGAAAAGCGGGGATCACAATCCACGATCATCTGGAATCCTTGGATCACAAAGGCCAAGCATATGGCCGACTTTGGCGACAACGAATGGCCGCAGATGTGCTGCATCGAAACGGCCAACGTGGATTCCGATGCGGTTCGCTTAGCGCCAGGAGCCCACCACACACTAACGGCCCACATCCGGGTCGACCCGATCTGACTCAGGTTCTGTCCCACCATTTTCTTCTATCAATTCTGCTCGATAGTGGGGGCGGCCTGATCGCCTGAAGCATTAGCTTCTGGCTCTGATGACACATATTCCGGCGGGGGAGGAAAAGCGCGATCCACATCGTAACCTGCCTGCTGACATTGTTTGGATATCGCGTCAAGGAAACGGTGATAGGTCCGATACCGCAGTTCGACCGGGGTATGCCGATACGCCCGCCCCCGTACCAGAAGCGTGGCTGCCGGCGACCGCATGTAATTGATGTAGGTTTCATCCAATGTCCGCTTAAACGGCAGGAGTTTCTGGCGGTCCTGCACCGCGGTTGGATTAGCAATCTTGTCCGATTGAAATTGCTCGTGGGCCTGGCGAGCCACAAGGACAAATCGCTCGAACACCTGCATACGCCCAAGAGCCAATCCCTGCGTGATACCGCTAAGGGCCATCGCCTCGATGAAGGACCTCGCCACTACGGAGCGATCCATTTCATTTTTCAGTTCATCGAGCACGAATTGTGCCAACGGCAATCGATAAGATCCGCGAATGACATTGTGCGGCTTGTCCCCATAGAGCTTGCCCAGCCTCCGGTAATATCCTTCTGACTGCTCCATATCCCCGTATAGGTAAGTGAACAGTGCCGCCTTGGCCAAGAAGTTTTCATGCCCAGCCTCATAGTTCGACACCGTGCCCTGCGTTTGTGTGATATCAGCCTGTTCGATCGCCGCGGTCGATCCAAACACTGCTTTTTCGTAGCCTTCGATAAAGCGAGGATCCGGCAGCAGATCAACTTCCCCCGTATGTGGATTGAAGCTGACCCGGCCAAAGAACATCAGTTCCTGCATGCCATGGATCACCTGACGATCGGTATTAATAAAATCAATTTTGTTCTGATTGAGAAGTTCACCCGCTTTGCGCACACCAAGGTATGCCCAGTAGATCCCGTGTGCGGCAGGATGCCGCCAATCAATTGGGAGCGGCGTCAATTCGGATTCGTTCAGATCCGTGCCAGGATTGTCTGGCGCCCGCATCGCTACCCCAGACATCAATGCATACATCACACCGGCATCCATCCGGTAATGCTCGAAAAGCACTTTGGCTCTCAAGAATCCCAGCATGGCTGTGAATCCTTCCTGGCGAGATGAATCTAAGATCATTTCAATCAGTTTCTGGTCGGTTGCATCGGCGGCTTGCTCAACCCACTGCCGCACGGCCTCGGGGTGGGAATACAGCACCCGCATCTGATGGGTGCCGATTCGGCGCAGAGTGTCAACATCTAGAAGCAAGCCAAGGTCACGCAGTGATTCGCCCACGGACCGGGCCACTGGCACATCCGCATAGAACCGCTGCAACTTATCCTGTTCTGATTCTGACTTTTCTCGGTGCTGATTCACCATCTTGCGAAGCGGCTCTAGTTGCTCAGCCAACTGCGAGTCCTCGGCCTGCCAGCGATGTTCGATCGCCGCCAGCTGATCATCGGCCCGACGGAGAGTTGCGGTTTTAAGCGGCAGCAGTTCCTCGGCGACCGACCCGTTGTCGGCAACAAATGCATCAATCCAATCATAAGCCGCGTAGGGGAGCCGATGGAATGCAAAGTACTGATCGGCAGCATCAGCAATTGGCTTGAAACGGGCTATGGTCTGCTCGGTGGTTGCACCCTCGGTCGGAGCTCCGAGTAATTCTTGCCATTCCCGGGCATGCATGCGCTTGTAATACCAGTGCATGTCATCGGAGGTCTTCCCTAATTTGTGAAAGAATATCCAGCCCAATTCACGATAAAGCCTGACCGCATTGGGGTTGCTGGGAATCCCCTGCTCACGCAAAAGCCGGATGCCGCTATGAATCCAATCCCATCGTTCCTGAGGGGTGTGCGTCTGAACTGAGATATTATAT
>CAUZOD010000039.1:0-14987 GCA_963581115.1 Phycisphaerae bacterium
GCGCGGTCTGGTCGCTGTCGCGCAGGCACGAAAGCCGCAGGTCGACGGTCTGGCCGGCGAAAGCGGTCTTAGGTTTGGCCTCGACCTGGACAGCCTTGACGCGGTAGGGCAGGCGGGCGAAGACGGCCACTCGCCCCGGCTCCAGCCGCTTGCGACAATGATCGGCAAAACCATGGTAGGTCTGGTCGCGGGCATCGTACAGGTGCGCGCTCTCCGGCCACTGGATCGTGGCCTCGGGGGAGGATTGATCAGCGATCTGGTGGTCGCGGTACATCATGGTCAGGTTCAGATTCCCACGCTGGAATCGAGCGACCTCTGTCGCGCTTAGGGGTTGACCGTCCCGGGTGACCCGCACCCGCGGGGTCATGCCTGCCCATTGCATGGCGCTGCGGAACAGCTTCAGGAGCGAACTATCGTGCCCCAGGTGACGGTCGCGCAGGTAGCCTTCCACAGGGAAGTTCAGATAAAGGGTCTTGCCCTTGCCGTAGCGGTTGACCACGAAGTTGCGGAAGTGCAGGTTGGCGTGACCCAGCGGCACCCCGGTGGTCACCGGCATGATCAGCGTCTGGCGATGCGGCAGGTCGGCCTTGACCGACAGACCGTCGTGACTGCCGTTGACCTGAATCGTGCCGGTGAAAACCGTCAGCTGGTGGAAATTAGGGTGCTTCTGCATGACCCCGAACACTTCATCGAGTGGGTAAAGGTCATCGGGGATTGGCACCAGGTGCTCGTCACGTACCCCGACGAACATATCGGTGATTGCAACTCCGCCGTTGCGAACAAAGGTCTTGATTGCCTCGGTTTCTTTGGTCGTCAATGACTTGCACATGGGAAGGATCAGGACTTTGAAGCCTCGCTGCTCCAGTTCTCCGGCCTCAACCTGTTCGGTGGCCACCAGATCGAATTGCAGGCCCAAGTCAAGAACCATCTGAATGAAGTTGTTCATGGAGAGATCGAAGTGGTCGGGCCCGCCACCGAGCCCCTCCTTGGCGCCAAGACTGTCGGCGTGGAAGCTTCGTTGGGAAAACAAAATGGCGATGCGATCATTGTCGCGGGGCATCGACATGACCAGCTTTCCGATTCCCTGTTTAATTTCGAGGATCTCTTCGCTGGTCCATTGGAACGAGCGTATCGGGGTGTAGTCGGGTGCTAGTGCGTTGTAGTTCTCGCCCGGCTTGCCGGCGTCGTACCACCAAGCGCTGTTAAATCCCATCATCAGGCTGTACCAGGGGAAGAATCTCTCCGTCGCCTCTTCCCGATGTGTGTGATAGCCGCCGTACCACATGCCACGGATCATGTCCTGGTGGCCGAACGACCGTAGACAGTGCACGTCGTAGCCGCCGTGATAGACATTGAGCATGCCGAAGATCTGACATAGTCGGTAATAATCGATGCCCCGGTCGGCGCCGCCCATGCCGAGACCCTCGATGCCGATCAGTGCGCCTGGATCCTTCTCGTGGATGCAGTTGACGGCAAACTCCTGGACATCGGCGAACACTTTGGTCGTGTACAGCCAGTGATCACCCCGAGAAGCCGGGGCGCCCAGCGCCAGATCATTGGCCGAAGCCACTCGGAACGTGTCCCAATCGGCAAAATCAGTTTTCCAGGAACGATTCAGGGCATCGACGTTGCCGTGCCCGTACATGCCTTGTAGATAGCGTTTGAAGCCCGCCTGGCAGGTCGGTGAGTAACAGACGCTGTCGCCATGGCGAGGGTCCAGCAGCATGTAGTAGCACTCATCACCCAGTCCATACGCCGGCAGGCCGTACCTGATGCCTGCTTCAGCTTCGGGTAGCAATTTCTGGCGAACTTCGTCCAAGTAAAGCGGATCGGTCAGGCAGGGTTGACGCACACCATTCCACTCGGGCTTGTACTGGGCCGAGGTTCGCCAGATATATTGGGTGCGTCTGGCATTGACCTTCCAAGTGTCGCGCAGGGCTTTGGCGCCGGTGCCGACGTGGAAAGCATCCATGCCGGCGGCCTGGAGACGTTCGGCGAGCAGGGAACTATAGACGTCCTGAGAGCTTCCTCCCCCCCAGCCAAAGAACGAGAAGTTATCCGATTTTCCGGCAATGGGGACCGGGAACTCAGTGCGATGGCGCACGGCAAGGGCGTTGCTCTGCCAGCCTTCCAGGTCGAGGGTGTGAAGAACGGTCAGCGGTGGCCGGACGGAAAAGTTCACGGTGCCCGAGGCCCGGTCGGGCGATAGCTGAACCGAGCCGATGGCGACCACGCGATCAAAGTTGTCACGCACCGGTGCTCGCAGCGTCAGTGCTTCGGGCAGCGCGCTGCGGAACACGAAGTGGGCTGTTGCGGGCTGTCCGGGCCGCAGATAGTCGTGATCAAGCGTGATCTGCTTGATAGAAAAAGGTGGTTCGATATCCCAGTGCGTCGCCGCCGATCCGATTATCTTGCCTTGTGAGCGGACCAGGACTGCCGCGAAGTAGGATCCTGCGGGCAGCGGTGGCAGCGGCGATGTGATCTGGCTCTGATCCTGAGGGGGGCAGGCATCAAGCGTCCGTTCGGAGACGAGGACCGCTTCATCATTTGTAACTCGGATATCCAGGGAAATGAGTCCGCTGGCGCAGGGCTCACGGGGGACAGTCACGGCAAGCGTAGCTGTTGCGGGGGCTCTGGGGTCCTGTATCTGGCAGGTAATCTTCGCGCTGCGGTGGGGGCGTTGTGCGACGTACAGCAGGGTCCGCGTCAGCAGGGCCATCTGATATTCATGATCAATCTTATTGGTCGCTTCCGGAGTCAGGGCGCGGCGAGCACCAGCTGGAGCGGGCCAGTTGATCAAACCAAGGCGGCCTTTGCCGATTTGGAAGAGCTCAATGCTTTGTTCTAGGCTCTTTTGCGGCGAGTCTTTCTCATGAAACGGCCAGATGTGCTGCAGCGGCAGGTTAGCTAGAAGCGGTGGAGCATCGGCGGGCCGGGCCTCAAATGGCGGCAGCTCCGGTTTGAACGAGTCGTCAGCGTAGACATAAAGCAAGCCGGTCCCCTGCTGGAGTTTGTCCAGAATCATCCGCCTGAAGTGCTCTGGCAGCGTGGTCCAGTGGACGCGGCCGATGATGATGGCCTCGAGAGGTCTCGCCAGTTCGCGTTCCAGGCGCTGGGCCAGATCTTTCTCTGTTGCGCCGGTGATTTCGAGCAGGCTGGTGGAGCGCCCAAACTGCTGGGCGCTGAATATCAGCGCCGACCCATGGTTCATGTCGACGCGCTGAATCAATTCCACCGCATCGCGGGCTCGCGTACGCGGCACGATAAAGAGCGTTTTGATCGGTCCTCCGGGCAACGGTTTTGCCCATTGCAGATGCGGAGTGACCAGCCCCTCGCCCAGGGTATGGAAATTGTGCCCCAGGTCCATCTTCACCCCGACCCATTTGGGTTCGGGGTGTGGTGCTGCGGTGCTGGTGCTGGCGGGAAAAATAACAGCAACAAGAACGATTCGAACGAGGTGGTTGTGAAGTGACATGATGGCTGGATTATACAAGTTGTATGACTAGAGATGCGCTACCGAAAAGAAAATATCCGAGAGTACATCGCCGCCGAGATCAGCCTTGGAATCCATCACTCAATATTGAGTGAGATCCGTTATCGTTAGTTTGACCGATCCTATAGGATTAGTGATGTCTCATCGATCGTTAATTTGGGGTTCGAGCGGGTAAATTTGGATCTGCTTTTCTCTAGGTTTTACCCTTTTTGTGATGGTTCAGTTTCTCTGGTCAGAAAAACCAAATCTGCTACTGCCACCGGTCTAGATACTGATTTTTGTTTAGCTTCGGGCCCAGGTAGAAGGCATACAGCGCAGCGCGGTTGTGCAGTTCAAAACTGATGCACACCTGCTTGGGTAGGTGGGGGAGGGTATTCAGGCCGACCACTGGTTGCAGGACGCCTCCCGCTTTCATTACCTTCGATGTCAGGGTTTGACCTGTCCGGACATTCTTGACCCGCACGCGCAAAGGACTGGCGACCGAGGCCGACGCATTGATGTAGAGCGTCGTGTCATGCTTGTTCAGGGTAATTGGGCAGGTGTTGAGCGTGGCCTGGCGCCGGTGTTTCTCGGTCTTGAAATAGGTGAACCCGTCTCGCCGTATCCGGCAGATTCCCGCGGAGGTGGCGGTGGTCCAAAGGTTTCCCCCGTTACCTCCGACATACCAGTAATAGGTATGAGCGCCGCGGGAATAACAACCATTACCCTGCATGAGCATGCCGCAGTCCCAGCCGTTCTGATCGGGTAAAAGCAGAGGCTCTCCGATGAACGGTTCGGTCCATTTCCGCCCGTCGTAGCTGTAGATCAATCCAAAAGTTGAGAACACCGATTCACTGAATCCCGCAGGCCAGAACTGGCCCATGAACCCGAGGTGGATACGGCCCCGGTCCTTGACCGTGGCCCCGCAGTGGGTTTGCAGCCCACTGCGCGGGAAGTGCTTGATAATTGGATAAGCGTAGCTGGCTCCGGGCACCAGGGCCCAATGTTTTAGGTCGTGAGTCCGGTATGTGAAATTGACACGTCCGCATTCTCGTTGGCCGCGGATCTCAAAATATGGCGAGATCCCTTGGCCCATGACGTAATACCATTTGCCAACTTTGAAGAGGCTGTTTTGCGATTCGAAGTGCTGTTTCTGGATGCAGGGCTTGCGCCTGCCATGCCAGTGGATGCCGTCGTCGCTGGCGAAGATGGTGAAGGTGGTTTGCGATTCGTCCACCTTCAGGCCCCGTGGGTATTCGTACTTCATGACATAGCCGTCGGACTCGCGCAACACTCCAATGTTGTAGAAATCATTCGACAAATTAAGCGTGTTATTTGGTGCTTTTCCAGAGGATGTTTTTTTCAGGCCCAGATCCGGCTTGTCCCAATTAATGCCGTCGGGACTGTACGCGATACAGACGCTGTGGCGGTCTTCCTGATGCCAGGGGTTGGCATGGGGCGGTCGCATTCCGGTGTACCACATTGTGAAGTGGTCATCAGTGCGGATCACATTGGTTGAGGCAACGCGGTGTTCGTCGGGACTGCCATTCGGTCCGCGGGCAACGACAGGTTGGTCCGAAAATCTCTGGAAGCGATTAAAATGCAACGTCGCATCTTTGATTTGTGCCCAAATCGTGTTCTCAAAGCTGAAGAAATTTCTCAAGAGCATTAGGCTTTGGAGTCCGATACCGTGGGAGTTTTTATTTTTGTCAGTATAGCTGACACGAAAATCTTCTGTTCTTGTCGATTATAATATATCCTCCCCCTGCAGATTTCTCTCGCATATAGAAGATTCGTTTTAGAACGAGGGTTAAGCATTTTGTTATTCACAGTTTATGCCATGCGGCCTCGGCCGAGTCAGCGGTCAAGGGTTTGCTAGTAAGTTGCGCAAAACCGCCGCCCATAGCGCCAGTTCAACCGTAGCGCCAATATTTGCGTGAGACCGGTTCATCAGAATCTTGCGAAAAAGCCCACTGGCCATCTGGAAACTGCAGGTCAATCAGGGCCTGGGCAACATTCGCAGCGGTAGAAAACAAGTGCGGATCGGCGGTGCGATGTAGAGGGCAGATGTGCCCCAGCCCACCTTTCCACTTCCGAGTGTTGTGTGCCGATCGGCGGCACATTTGTCGAAGAACTCCATGTATTGGTGCGCCCCGGCCTCATAGGTCTTCCTTCCAGTCTCTTGCGCCAAGCGCGTCAGAAAAGCCATCGCAATACCGGGATACCAATAGGATTGCCCGGGGTCGGCGGACTTGATCACGAAGAATCCGACTTGGTTTTCAGAAAACGTCGTGAACGGAGGTGGACGGGGCCCTGGTGAAGTTACAGGAAAATCTGCGATACATGACCGAGTGGCGCCCGGACGCATCCCAGCAGATCGCAGCGGTGCACAACGATGGGCTGGAGCGGATCACCGATCACGTTTGGCGATCGGCTAACGGAGCCGCCCGAACCCATTTTGTCATCAGCGATTCAGGCAAGGCATTGTCGATCGATTACGGATACTGCGGGGGAAGCGTTCTTCAGCAGGCTTATTCGCGGCCAGCGCGGCGCCGGGCGTTGCTCCACGGACTTGAGGCACTCAAGAAGCAATTCGGCATTGAGAAGGTTGGCGTGGTGCTGGCCAGCGGAAAATTTTTCCAACTTATTGGAGCGGTCCGAGGCCCATTGCTTCCCCTGCAACTGGCCCAAACCAATACACGTGGACCGGCGCCTACCCTTGGGGATGCCGGTGCACTGGGAGGAATACACCTTCGAACTGGTACCGATGAGTGGCACACTCGTTTTGCGGCACTGATTGGTTTCGAGGCCGACGGGAAGCGGTTTGCTCACACCGGTGACCAGTACATATACCTTGTGGATGAACATGGGTATTACGACCGGCCGGACAGGCACAACTACGTTTTCCGCAACGGATCGCTGCTGGACGGATTTCAACGCAGCGGCGACTGGCTCTTAACTTGGCGCCCGGACATCATTCTCAGCGGGCACTGGCCAACCGCCCACACCACGGCAAGTTCTTCCAGCACATCGACTCCTACACCAATTACTACCGCCAGATGCACGAGCGCATCATGCCACTGGGTGAGCAGAATGTGCACCTGAACGTTGACAGTTGGGGTGGGTGGATCTGGCCCTACCGGACCCATTTGGCTCGACTGGGCCAGGCCAGTGTCACCGTGACCGTGCGGAACCCTTACCCTCGGCGGGCGAAGCTGGCCGTGCGCTTGGTAGGACCAGCCCAATGGCAGGGGACGGCGGCGGTACTGGAAGCCGAACCCCGCGATGAGGTGTGCTGCCAGTTAGCGATTACACCAGATGGCCCATGCCGTCGCCAGACATTTGCGGTTGAGATGATTACCGATGGACGGCCATTCGGCCAGGTGGCCGAGGCGCTGATGACGGTTGGGGGTGATCGGTTCTAGCCCAGATGTACCGGCAGTGCCGTCGGTGCCCGGATAGCTGCGGTTGGTGCCCATTGCACTTGGTCGCCAACCAGCTTGATATGTTCAAAGCGGTCTAGGAGTGTGCCCATCGCAATCTGGCTTTCCATCCGTGCCAGCGGAGCGCCGATGCAGAAATGCGGGCCTTTGCCAAATGCGATCTGTCGGTTACTGTCGTGCCGGATGTCGAAGTGATCTGGATTCGGGAAGATCGATGGATCCCGGTTTGCTGCACCGATCATCACGAACACCACCTGGCCACGGCGCATGTTCTGGCCACACAGTTCAGTGTCTTCACGGACAACCCGGGTCTGTCGTTGGACCGGGCTCTCGAAACGCAGCATCTCTTCGATAGCGCCCGGCATCAGGTCTGGATGCTTCCGCAGATGTTCCAATTGCAACGGGTGCCGCAGGAGCGTCAGGACCCCAGTGGAGATCAGGGCTTTGGTAGTTTCGTGGCCGGCAGCCAACAGGTTTTCTACCGTGGATAACAACTCCAATTCGGTCAGACGATCACCCTCGGACTCAGCGGTAACCAGCAAACTCATCAGGTCATCTTGGCTCTGTCGGCGACGCTTGGCGATCATCTTCCCAAAATACTCCTGCAGTTCGAGCAGCGCGCCCTGGGTACGCTCGGCGGCCTGGCGCAGCGGACACATGCCGGCAATGATGGAGTTGATCCTTTCCGACCAATCTCGTACGCGATTGAGATCTTCATTGGGGACGCCGAGCATGCGGCAGATGACTGTTGCCGGCAACAGGTAAGCGAATTCGCCGATCAGGTCGACGGGCCGCTCCAGCGCAAAGGCATCGATCAGTTCATCAACGATTGCCTGAATATCGGCGTGTTGGTCTTGGATCACTCGTGGGGTGAAGGCGGCACTGATCAGTCGCCGCAGGCGGGTGTGGTCGGGCGGATCACAGCGGATCATTCCGACTGCGAAGTGGTCGTAGATCGGCTGGAATCTACTGCGATCCTGTTCAGGTAAGGCGTCAAGGAGGGCGGCCATGCGCCCGGCATTGCTGAACCGTTTATTCTGTTGCAGGATTGTTACGGCCGGTTCATAGCCGGTGACTATCCAGCCGTGGAGCTTTTCGCTCCAGTGCACGGGTTGTACCGCGCGAAGCGCATGAAAAAATGGATACGGGTTTGTGAAAAAATTGGGTGTGTACCATTCGTCGGTGGTTGCATGCACGTGCTTCACAGTTAGGAATGGAGTTTGGCTATTTTCTTCAGGATGTCAAATGGGTGTTTGTTGGATCAGCGGGCAGCCAGAGATCGTGATGTTACGACGTATGGTATTCTGGCGGTCGAATGTCTATGGGGCGATTCTTTGAGGGGCACTTGATTGAAAGGATTAGGTCATGAGGTTCTTGTGGTGCGCCGGATTTATTCTGCTGCCGGTTGTGGCGGCGGTCCCCGATGCCGTAGCGGCGACTCGGTTAAATAATTTCGTGACCGAACACATCAACGTTAACTTTCCATCGTCAAGATCTTACACATTTTAATTTGCTGAACCCGGATGGGTATTTGTCCGCACGCTGGACGGTCAGGCGGGCTTGCAGGTGTGGCTCGACCAGATAAGCCGCCCGATCATGGCCTATAGTGAGGGTGACAAAGGCGTGCGTGAAGCAATGCGATTCATTGATGCGGGCGAGCACACCCTCGCATTTGATGGGGGTACGGTCGGCCGGCTGCAGGTGCGGCGAGTGCCTGAGATCCTCTATTGCAAGTTCCAGTACGATCCCTGGGTCCACCACGACGGCCCCTACGACTGGTCCTTTCTACAGAAGCACATGCTTATGCACGTGAACATGGCTCCGGGATGGGATCAGCGTGGTGTGGCAGCGGGGTTGTGAAAGGTTTCTGCGGACAAGGTGTTTTCGGGCTTGACTCGCGAGGTCGATTTTGATCTTCCATGGATCGATGGTCAACTTGTCGACGAGTACACCGACTCCCTGGATTTCGCATTCGGTCCTACGGTCGCGGCCATTCGGCGGATTCATGCAGACCCGAAATACGCGGGAAAGCGAGTGGAGTTGTACCTGGCGATTGACGTGCATCACTACGCGGGTTTCCTGCGTGACGCGGCGGCTGTCGGCTCGCGGTGGAGGCGTACAACCATGAGCAGCCGAGTGAAGCTGAAGCAAAGGCTTTCCTATCCAAACGGCTCGCGGGGCGAATGCAGGAACTGGCCAGTGCCGTGGATGATGCACCTCGCCGTACGGTCGTGGCCCTGGGCATTCTCAGCGCGCCACCAGAAACGCAGAATGTGCATCCGCACGTGAATTACCGGGTATTCCAGGACATGGAATTTGAGCACTTGGCCACTGACCCGGCCTTCAGCGGTCTATATGGCGTGATGACTTACACCTCGGGCTACGCGGAGGAAGAAACGATCCGGTGAGTGGGCCGACTTTATCGTCATTATTGCATCGAGGCAACACCGATCGTCTCGGCAGTAAACCGTATGTCATGGCTCACTTGGTCAACCCGGATTTTGTCAACGGTACGGATGGCTGGGACATTCAACCCGCGGAGCCGGGTTCGGCCCGGGTAAAGGAGGATCGAGAAGTTGGGATCGCACCAGGAGCGATTCGGAACTGACTGCTATGGCAATCAGGCTCTGGTGATGAGGCGCTGCGCCGCTCGCCCCAACTAGGTCGGCCAGAAAATCGTTAACTTGGATCTGGGTCGCACCTATACGCTGCGAATGTTCAGCTCAAACCTCGTCCATATGGACGGTGGCTATGGCAATCCGACTTTTAACGACATCATCGATCTGGATATCCAGATCGATGATGCGGTAGTGATTGTCGGTAAAAGCTTTGATCACCACTATTGCAGCATCCATACCGAAGGCCTGATGTACTGGAATTATCACGTACGCCGTTTTCGTCCTGTCGGATTCACTGCCTGGCTGACGATCACGGATTGGGCCAGCGCCAAGGAACGACACGGCAACGTCGGTCGCCAGACGGCGATCAATTTCATCGAAGTACAACCTTGCCTTGAGCCGTAAGGTGTCCGGCCCCTTGGCAACGGGCGTCGGGACAGGGCGCGTGGGTACCAACGATTGGCAGATTGGAGTTTGGGCCCTGGCCCGCAACCCGGCTCCCGAACCAGACTGTTATTTTGCAGTGGCCGACTTGTCGCACGTTTTTGTTACCGCTGTTATCGCGATGGACAATAGTGCCAGGTTGCTGCAAGCTCGCGAGAACCTTTCGGCTGGTACGCCAAGGATCTTTTCTCCGATCACCGCCGTTACGAGAACAGCCAGCACGAATGCCAATGCTGAAAGTCCGATGAGCACCTTGGTCAGTACGTTCATTTGAATCCCTTTCAATAAGAAATACCATGAGTTTGAAATAATTTGTACAGAAAGTCGACGACGATTTCACGGAATTATACTTCGAAGGCATTTAGTGCCAAGCGTCTTAATGGGGAAGGCCGCAAGGTTGTCGACGGGCTCTTGCTGTTGGGGCAGCTTGGCTCCAACGACTGCGGCAGATGGTGTGTGATTCCAGGTCCCAGCCGCCGTTTGGAGAGGTGTTGCCGGGTAACAGCATGACTCCTGGAAAAGGTTGCAGGCGGGATTCGTGCTATATTGTATTTATATAGATGCATCGGTACTGTAGTACTTAGTTGTTTGGTGTATAGAGGAAACAACCCGGCTGCCGTTTGGAAGTTCTTTTGGTTGAGTCCTGGGTCGCTTCCCTTGGAGATGCTTCTGATGACGATGACTCAGCAGCCGCTCGTAACACAGGAACAGATCCAATTTTTTCGTGAGAAGGGGTACTTGCATTACGGCCCACTATGGAGCCTGCAGGAACAGTCTGAATTGCGCCAAGAGATACAGCGATTCATCGACGGCGACTATCCCGATTGTTATCGCACCGATCTGTGGCCTGCCGAGGGCGAGGTCGCTTGTCCGGTGGGGCAAGAGCGGCTGCTTCAGATGGTTGCTCTTTACAAGCATAGCGACACGATCATGCGCTATGCCGTCCAACAACGGCGTGGCCAGATCGTCTCCCAGCTGATCGGGTGCGAGTCGATTCAGCTGCTGTCGGACATGATCCTTTACAAGCCGCCGGGAAAGGGTAAGTCTCGCCCATCAATCTGGCATCAGGACTATCCCTCCGGTCCCAACTCCCAGCCGGATGTCACGTCGTGGATGCCGCTGGATGACGCAACCACGGACACTGGTTGCATGCAATACATCGCCGGCTCTCATCTACTGGGTGAACTGACACCACCGGGGCAGGAATGCCGTGAAAATTACGAGAAAGCCGGCATTGATTTCTCGAATCCCTGTATTGCGCCCGTTCCGGCCGGTGAAGTATTGTTCCATCACAGCAACATCATTCACTATTCATCGGCCAATGTGACTGATCGTCCACGCCGTGTCTACATCACCCGATTCATGCCGGGCGACAGTGTGTACCGGTACCGCCCGGAGATCGAACATCTCTACGAAGGCTGGGACCTGAAGCAGCGCCAGGGCCAGCATTTCCCCGTCGATGAGTTCCCTATGGTGTATCCCTGAGTCTGTGAAGTTGCGGGCCAGCAGGGAGCCAGGCGCCACTTCAAATACTTGTGGCAGGGAGAAACTCGGCGGTGGAAGCAATGGCACAATGAAGCAGGCCTGGGCCTTAACGTAGTGCGCTGCACGCCGCCTCATTGATGATGTCCAGATTGGGGCATAACATCGATTTAACCATGTCAGTGGCCGCATTCAACTGGGCGCGGGTCGGATCGTCAATGCGGACCTCCGCCGCTCGAGCATTCTCCGTAACCTGGGCAGGATTGCGGGCACCAGCGAGCACGCTCGCAACACCCCTCTGATGCAGGCACCAGGCCAGAGCCACGGTGCCCATAGGTTGGCCAATGTCCCGGCAGATGGTTCGAATCTGGTCGAGGGCTTCGAATACTTGCGTCTCGCAGCCTAGTTCGTTGTGGGATGTGTGGGGCCGATCGCACGAGAACAGGCGATTGCGAGCCCGCAGTGGGGGCACTTCGTCGATGGACCGCCATCGGTCAGCCAAAAGTCCCTGGGCCAGTGGCGAGTAGCACAGGAGGGACACGTCATGTTGTACGCAACGGGGTGTGACCTCATCTTCCATCATGCGGCACAGCATGGAATAGAGGAACTGGTTCGACTCGGCTCGGCTGACACTCGTTAATTCATCGAAGTCTTGCGGTCCGAAGTTGCTGACGCCGATGACACGAATCTTTCCTTGGTCGCGCAATTTCTCAAGGGCACCCATCGTTTCTTCCAGGGGTTTGACATGGCGAGGCCAATGAATCTGGTACAGGTCGATTACATCAGTGCCCAGTCTCTTGAGACTATTTTCGCATGCGGTGGTGATGTATTCAGCGGAAAGTTTTCCTGCCTTGGTGGCGATGAGCACCTCATCTCGCCGATGATCGATCGCCTTCCCCAGCATCTCTTCCGACCGACCGTCCCCATATCCCTCTGCGGTATCAAACAGGTTAATCCCCGCATCAATCGCTGTGTGAACGATGTCACGAACTGTGTCCGGTGTTTGCTCACTCCACAATTTTCCCCCGCCGAACTGCCAGCAACCAAGGGCAACGGTTGATACTTTCAGATTCGTTTATCCGAGCGGACGGTATTGCATGGCGGCCGGGCTCCGGTTGGACCAAATGATAGCATCAAAGATTGGCTGATATTCGAGATCATTGCTTGTTTCGTTGCAAATGTGTTGGAGCGTTCAAGTGGAATTTCTATACTGCGAGTAAGATTCTAGTACGATGAACTTGCATCCACTGGTCGCAAATGAACTCGGTTTATTGAGCTCAAATGAGCGATGGTCTGTGGCTTGCTCTACAAACAGGTCATGCGTCGGTTCATAGCAGCGATCGCGTGTGCGGGCAGTAGAATACGGAACAGATGAAACATCTGCGTGAAGAACTGTGGTTCAAAACGCCGAATCGGCGCGACTATTTCAACATCACGACCCAGGTTGAACAACTGGTTCGACGTAGCGGGGTCCATGAGGGATTGTGCCTGGTAAATGCCATGCATATTACGGCAAGCGTCTATATCAACGATGCGGAGTCGGGGCTCTTGCAGGATTACGACGACTGGCTCGAACAACTGGCGCCTTTTAATGCCTCCCCGACGAGGTATCGCCACAACCGTACCGGCGAGGACAACGCCGACGCTCACCTGAAGCGTCAGGTCATGGGCCGCGAAGTTGTCGTTGCCATTACGAACGGTCGACTCGACTTCGGTCCCTGGGAACAGATTCACTATGCCTAGTTTGACGGCAGGCGCCGCAAGCGTGTGCTGGTAAAGATTATTGGCGAGTGAACGTGGTCGAGTTTCGGGGTCGGCGGCAGGACCCGTTTTGCCTTTCCGGGAATACTAGATCAGGGGTGCCGCTATGCCGGCTATATTGATCCGGGCAATGAATCGGATGAATTGGGATAAGGATTAATATAAGAAATGGAGCGATCACATGAAGGTTCAAGTCGCTGATGACGTGGCGGGTCAGGTTCTGGCTCTTCAAGGTGGTCCCAAGGTGGTCACCGATATCTGCCAAGCAGAAAGAGTTTTTCCATTGGCCGATCGTTACGGAAGAGGATGAGCAGGCGGTGTTGGAGGTGCTCCGTGCCGACACGATGTCTGATGACAGCATCACCAAACAATTCGAAGCTGAATATGCCCGGTACAACGGACGAAAGTTCGCATTGAGTTATCCCAACGGTACGCTGGCTTTGCAGGTGGCGTTGTGGGCGGCGGGTCTGCGTGAGGGCGATGAGATGATCTGCCTGAGTGTGACCTACTGGGTCAGCGCCATGCCTGCAATCACGCTGGGTGCTTCCGTGGTGTTCGCTGATTGTGAAGCCAATTATTTGTGCATCGATCCAGGTGACATCGAACGCCATATAGGCCCGCGCACGAAGGCGATCCTGGTTGTTCACTACTGTGGTCATCCGGTTGATATGGACCGGATTCAACCCATCGCCGACAAGCACGGATTGACCGTGATCGAAGATGTTTCTCATGCCCACGGGACCCTGTACCAGGGTCGGATGACCGGGACTTTTGGCAGGGTCGCTGCGATGTCCATGATGGCAGGCAAGAGCTTTCCTATCGGCGAAGGCGGTATGTTGATCAGCGACGACCCCGACATCATTCAGAATGCGCTGGCGTTTGCGCATTATCGCCGCCACAACGAGCTGACGCGGGCCGATCTTAAACCGTTTGCGGAGATTCCACTCGGTGGAATCAAGGGGCGGCTCAACCAGATGTGCTCTGCAATGGGCCGAGTGCAATTAAAGTATTACCCGCAGCGGATCACGGCCATTCAAGATGCGATCAATCGGTTCTGGGATTTTCTCGAAGGTGATCCGGGCTTGTGTCCACACCGGCCCGATCCGGAGTCCGGATCGACAATGGGTGGCTGGTACTCGCCACTGGGCCATTACGTGCCTGAGGAACTAGGTGGCCTTCCGGTTGAGAAGTTTGCTGCTGCGGTCCAGGCCGAGGGCAGTGTGTCATCGCCTGGCTGCAATAGTCCTCTGCACCTGCATCCGGTATTCAATGATGCAGTGATCTATCAGCATGGTGGCCAGCCGACGTGTATCGCTCATTCCGATCGTGACGTGCGGCAAGGCCCCGGTTCGCTGCCGGTGTCTGAACAGGTGATGCAGCGGACCCTGCATATCCCGTACTTCAAGCACGATTGGCCGGAGCAGGTTGCGCAGCACGCAGCGGCGTATCGGAAGGTGGCCCGGCAGGCGGGAAAGCTGTTGTAGCTGCTGGTATCGCATCGAACGGTAGCCCGAGGAGAGCGTTGGCTCCGGTACCAAGCGGGTTTCTATCTCGCAGGCAGATCGTAACAAGATGCTTGGGCATGGCTTGATACAGATTGTGTCAACGATTCTCTAATGGATCTGCCAGGTGTTTCGGTGCGGTGTGTACCCCTCATGGCGTCCAAGACGCCACAATTCTGGCGGCTACGGGATTTCCGGGGTAGCGGGAATGGCAACGAGTACGGACGGGGACAGAGGGCAAAATAGCCAAGCTCAGCTTATCTGG
>CAUZOD010000040.1:0-14733 GCA_963581115.1 Phycisphaerae bacterium
ATTACATGCCGCTGGTTCTGATCGGTGATTGCAATAATGATGAACAGGTTACGGGAGCGGATTTGATTTCAGTCATGCAGAACTTTGGCAACGACTACAACATTAATGGGGTTTGTAATGGTATGGGGTTCGGCGATGCCAACAGCGATTGTTTCGTTACGGGTCTCGACTTGATTGTAGTCCAGCAAAACTTTGGGCATGCACTTGCCGTTTCCACCTCGGTGCCAGAGCCTGCAAGTCTAGCCATCCTAGGTTTGGTTGCCGTGTTGGTCTTGCGCAGGTTGTCTTGACCCGGTGGTTGTGCCCGCACTCGAATTTTCAGCCTATACGCGTGTGATCTGTTTGGTGCGAACTGGTTTTCGGAACAGTAGCCGCATGGTGTGTTCGCGTAAGTCGGGGAGGTGATTATGCAATTCTAGAACATCAGAATCTCCCATGGTGGAGATGATTTAAGTGTGCAGACCGCATCGGATTAAATGGCATAAAATTTTTAAAATAATCACTTATGTAACATGACGGCTCAAGCGATGTCATGGCAATCCAAGTGATATGAAATGTGCTGTCAGTGCCATTCGATTCGACTGTTTTCCTTGATGATGCAACGATGACGGTTACGTTACTCGACCTTAATGGCTCGACCTTGTCTGGTCGTGGCACCGTGACTGGTGCCCTAAACAATGACGGGCCGGTCAGCCCCGGGCTCTTCAGCGGAGAGTTGGTTGTCGGCAATTATTTACAGCAGGCTTCGGCACGACTGGAGGTTGAGGTCGGAGGTGTTGTTGCGGGTACCGAGCACAGCCGACTTAGTGCGCAGGCGGTAGCGAATCTCAATGGGACCCTTGAAGTGTCATTGATAGACGGATACTTACCCCAAGGCGGCGAAGGATTTGAGATTGTGGCTGCAGAGACTTTCACTGGTGATTTTTCAAGTTACATCTTGCCCTTAATTGCCACCGATGTGCAGTCCATGGGTGTGCTATGAGCGGTGAAACTGCTGGAGGGCGACGCCAATGGCGATGGCTTGGGTTAGCGGTGGCGACCTGATTGCCGTACAGCAGAATTTTAGTGCAGCGGGAGCGTTCCCCAATGTCTTGTTGCCTGGCGATACCAATCACGACGGGCTAGTGACTGGCGCCGAGTTGATTGCCATCCAGCAGAATTTCGGCGCTATCGGGTCTGCAGTTGCAATTCTCGAGCCGGCATCGGTCCTGTGGCTGACAGGTCTGGGTGCTGGGATCGGCTGCTGTCGGGCCCCATGGCGACGTACCGGCAAGTGATCCGCATGGGCCCCTCATTCAGTGGTGTTGGATATCAGTTCCCCTTTGCTATGTCTCACCCCCATCGGTCCTGCTTGTGGCCCGACATCCTGGATCTGCATATATAATGCTTGGGCGTGAATCTGATGTCCGGCCACTGACGGGCGTCTTGGGACGTGACCCCGGCCTGCTTAAGGTCGGTTTACTGCGCCAGCAATGAGTTGTTGTCCCACCATTGCCGATTGCTCCGCCGGCCAGTTCGGAGCGATGTCGATGTTTGTGGCGCGCGGGTAAAATTCGCGCCCACCAGTTGGTTGTTCCGTAGGAGGCCCGCCAGTCCTCTTTTTCAAGGCCACGCGATGGACCAGATCCAACTCGATCAGACCGCTGCAGCAGCCGTGCCGGATGGCGACCAGAGCCAACGGACCGTTGGGGATGAAATCCACAGCACATTGGTGGTGTTGTTGCCTTGGGGTATCTCGATTGTGTTTCATCTAGGCATCGTGTTGTTGGCAATCTTCATCATTTGGTCGACCATCCGTAGCACCGATGACGAGCAGCCGATCATCCCAATTGCCCGCCTGAGTCTGACTCCGGGGGCGCCGCTGCAGCAGAAAACTCCCGAGAGGGTGCGTAGCACGAAGAGCACGGCCCGGCGCACGGTGACACCAACGGCAGCGAAGAGCAGGTTGCTGTCCAAGATCAATACTCAGGAAGCGATGATCGGTGTGGCCGGTGCGAGCAAAGCCAGTCCCTTCGATGCCGCGATTGCTCAAGCCGCAGGGTTCAGTGCCAGTTTCTTCGGGTCGGGCGGCAATGCTCGGCGGATCATCTATATCGTGGACGCTTCCGGCTCACTGATTGACACATTGCCCTTTGTTATTCTCGAGCTGAAAAAGAGCATCCAGCGTCTGAGTGAACAGCAGATGTTCACCGTGGTCTTCTTTCAGGGTGACGTCGTGATTGAAGTGCCGCCACCAGGTATGAAGCGGGCAGATGCGGATCGGAAGCAGTCGGTCAGTGCGTGGATCGATCCCTCGAGCCATCATATTGAACCTGGCGGAAAGTCCAATCCAGTCAGCGCGATCAAGTTGGCGCTTCGATATAAGCCACAGCTACTCTTTCTTTTGTCCGACAACATTACTGGCGCTGGTTCGGGCAAGTACGAGATCGATCAACGTCGCCTTCTAGCCGAGGTTAATCAGGCCAACACCTCCGACACCAAAATCAATACCATTCAGTTTTTGTACCGGGATCCATTAACTGATGCCGGACTTGAAGGCACCATGAAACTGATCGCCGAGCGGAGCGGCGGGAAATATAAATTTGTCGATGGCAAGGAGTTAAACTTGGAGTGATCAGTAAACGGTTTGATTTTATGATAATTCTGTGTGTGCTGGGCACTTTTGTCTGGCCGGCCTTTGCTACCGATGCGGTCAGGATCGGTGGTTTCTGGATTGACGGGGTTTCCGTGCTGGAGATCGACGGCAACCAGCTGATCTATCGTACGGCCAATGGCAGCGAACTGGCCCAGCCGCTGGACAAGGTCGAGATGGTCCGATTAGGTGCATACCCGGAACACGCACAGGCCGTAGAAGCAATCGAGCAGCAGCAGTATGTCAAAGCGGTTGCCCCTTTACAGGCTGTATTGGGCAGAGTGTCGCAGCAATGGGCCAAGATCTACGTCGGTCAGCAATTGATCACGGCGGCCAGCCAGGCGGAACAGCCCATGATTGCACTGCAGGCCTATCTTATGCTGCTTCGCCTGGATGATTCCCTGTCGTTACGGATCGAAGCACCCGTAAAATCCGTGGCGAATGCCTCTCCAAAGGAAAAAACCCAGATTGCTCGGACTGTTCGTGCCACGCTGGCCAAGGCGCCGGTGGCGGCTAAGGATCCACTGCAACGCCTTTTGGATGCAGCCACGGTTGTATCATCGCCCGTTACCCCGCCGCCAGCAGTAGAGCTGCCACCAGCTGAATCGGCGGTGATATTGCCGGTGGGACTGCGGGATCCGGTGTCCGATCATCTGCGAGCCGGAAGGTTTGCAGACGCAGCCCAGGTGGCGGCAGAGCAGCTTCAGCAGATGGGCCTGTTGTCACAGAAGCTATACCTGCGGGGTATGGCACAACTGGCACTGGCCGATGCCGGCGATGATTCAAGCCTCTACCGGGACGCAGGATTGAGTTTCATGCGGGTGGTGATCCACTTTCCGCGCAGCCGATACATTGGACCGGCGCTTCTGGAAGCCGGGTATGTACATGCCAAGATCGGGCGCTCCGATATCGCCCGGCGGCTCTATGAGCGTTCTGCTCGCTACCTCGATATTGAGCAGGAACCGGATTACTACCAAAGGTACCGCGAACTAGTCGGTACCCTGGCCCCATAGGAACATTCCATGCGCCAACTATTCACCATTGCTCTAATCTGCCTGTCGTTGCTTGCTGTGGCACCTTCCGCTTACGCTGCCGAGGACACGAGCGTCAGCATGTTTCAGATGTTCTTTCTTTCCGGGGACGTGATCGGTTTGCTCATTATCTGGTTCCTGTTGGGGCTTTCGGCGCTCAGTGTGGGCATCACGATTAAGATGTCGATCGGCTACCGGCGGCCCGTGCTGTTGCCCGAACAAACGGACAGCGAACTGAACTCGCTGATCTCTGAGAAGAAATATCGCGAGGCAATCGATCTGGCCAGTGGCGACCCCAGCTACTTGGGCCGGGTAACCAGCGCTGCCCTTAACGAGGCAGCCAATGGCTACAGGGCGATGGAGCGTGCGGTGGAGGAGGCAGGGGATGCCGAGACTTCGCGCCTGTTGCGTCCGTTGGAATACCTAAACGTACTGGGGAACATTGCGCCGATGATCGGGCTGTTTGGCACCGTTTACGGAATGATCGTGGCGTTTCAGCAACTGGTCGAAAGTCAGGGACAAGCTGATCCCCAGAAGCTTGCTGCCGGGATCTCCACGGCTCTCGTGACCACGTTCTGGGGCTTGGTGGTGGCCATCCCGGCACTGGCATCGTACGCCTTGATCCGTAATAAGGTTGATGCTTTGACCAGCGAGGGCATGTTGATCGCGGAAAAAATCATCCGCCCGTTCAAACCCTCTGGCAATCGCAGCAATGATCGGCGACCGCGTCCTGAGTCCAAACCTGAGTAAGTAAGAAGAGTCAACAACCAATGTCACAGGTACACCGTCGAGGTCCGACGAAACCGCAGATGAATATCACGCCGCTGATCGATGTGGTGTTCTTGTTGATCATTTTCTTCATGCTGGTCAATCGCATCGTTGCCGAAGAGACTGTGGACATGATCGTTCCTGAGGTGGCCAATCCGAAGACCTATAAACTGGGCGAGGTCGAGAAGATTGTGGTAAACGTGGCCCCATCTCCCGATCGGCGCGGTGACAATCCTCTCGAGTTCGATGGTGAACCGCGTTACGTTAAGGTAGGACAACTCCGATTTGGATTGGATGACTTAGCAGGTATTACGGACGCTTTGAACCGAGCGAAGGCCCGTAATCCGGAGCTCGAAGTCAACCTTCGCGCCGATGCGGCATTATATTTCGAGACCGTTCAGCCAATCATGTCGGCAATCACTGATGCGAAGATCGGTCGCATCAATCTTGTAGCATACTTACCCGACCAGGGACCGATGGCCGGTTCGGGTGGGTCTGGAGGAACCGAGCAGTGACCGAGACCGGTTTCGTAGAGATTGCATTGTCGGAGCAGCCAGAACCGGTTGTCCATCACGCTTCACAGCGTAGTAAGCGTGCGCTGCCTCCGGCAAGCATGCAACTGAATCTGACGCCGCTGATCGATGTCATCTTCTTGTTGCTGATTTACTTTGTCGTTACTGCGAGCTTTACTGTTGGTGAAGGCGTTATCACAGCAAACCTTCCGCGTGGTGGCAGTGCCCCGTCGACCGATAAGCCACCCGACAAGCCCTTGAACGTGCTGCTGCGTTCAGCCGGCACCGCAGGTGTCAGCGTTAGCGTAGAGGGCATGCAGCGTGCTCGTAGTTTTACCGAATTGATTGAATTGCTCGAACGCTTGCAGTACGACCCGAAGCGAGCACGGGCCGGTGTCTACAAGCCCGACAACCCGGTGGTGATCAAGCCCGATGGGCAGGTGCGGTGGCAGCACGTGGTCAATGGGTTCAATGCCGCGGTGGCGGCTCGCTACACAAACGTCAGTTTTTCCCAAGCCGAATGATCGGACAACGGATGCAAATCGCTGAGTCAACTTGCGGGACAAGGAGCTCGCACCAAGTGGGGCGATCCGTTCGGTATGGGTGTGCGATTCTCGGGATGTGTTTCGGTCCGATCGCCATGGGGCAATTATCAAACCTGGACAATGCCATTTTGATCGATGGTTTGGCCAAGGAGGGTATGAGTGAGTTATTGCTGCATTTGGTTGAGAGCGAGCCTTCCAATGATCCAGTGGTCGATATGCAGATCCGTGTGGCCCAGCAGCGGGTACGGTTTCGAACCCGGTCCGAGCAGGCGGCGGCCCATACCGATTCGGTTGTCGCGATTCGCTTGGCAGTGGAGGGTCGTCACGCGTTTGATCAGATGCTCGAGGCGATGCGTCTGTTAATCAGCGAGCATGCGGACCATGAACAGCGTCCTATCTGGCAGACTGATCTGGCCGAGGCGCTACTCGTGGACCAGATGCAGGGTTTACACCAATATGCGGCCGAGTTCTATGGCTACGGCATGGTCGATACCGCTCAGCGGCAGGTGTATCGAGATGCCAGCGTCGAATCGTTGGTCGTGGCTGCAGAAGCCGAGGGTCGGTTCTTTGAGTTGCAGGGGCTACTGCCCCGGGACGCACCGCGGCATCAGCGTTTGGTGGACACCGGCATGTGGATGCGGATGATCGATGAGTATTGGAAGAAACGCACCGTTTTCTATCTAGCACACGCGGCGTATTTTGTCTCACAGTTGCCTGATGACGATCCGTACTATGCCCAGTCGCGCACGGTGGTGGGCCAGCGTTTGGAGCCTGTGGAAGAAAGGGCGCGGTTGCTGGAACTGGCGGCATCAAAGCTGCGGCGTTTTATGGAGGACGCGGCCGACGAGGCTGGCGTGCGTTTTGCAGCCATGGTGCTGTTGGGCCGGGTGATGATCGCCCAAGGTCAGAGCGACCAGGTGATCGCAACGCTGCTCGATCCAGTCATCGAAGCACAGCAGGGGGACTTATACGACCTATTGGCTCACTTGGCCAAGGCCCGGGTTATTGGTTCCAAGAGACCGGACGCAGCGCTGCAGCTTATCCGGGAATTGACTGAACATCCGCAGGTGACTAATAATCCGCTGCTGCGCCTCCTAATCACGGATGCAGTTCATCGGCTGTTGTTGGCGCAGGCACAAGATGCTGCCACCCAGGCCCAAGCGTTTGACCCCTACCTCGAACTGATCGCTGACGGGCAGTTGGCTGACTCCGTGCGGGCATCTCTGAAGCAGAGAATTTACCGTAGGTGGGCACAGGGACTGCAGCCTGATCAGGCAATCGAGACCTTGCCACCGGTCGTGCGTCTGGCGATTGTTGAAATCGCGGCGCAGGCGGGGCAGAATCGATCTATTGAGGCCAATGACTCTACAGATCAGCAAGAAGCGGCAGTTCTGCACACTGAGGCACAGAAACAGCTAGAAAAAGCGATCGAGCTGGGCCAGTCGCTGCTTGGTGACCAGATCCCGCTACAGATTCGAGCCGGGGCACAGTATCAGCTGGCGGTCAGTCAGTACTGGTTGGCCCCTGGCGATCCAGACAATCTGATGGCAGTGATGGACCTGTTGCTTGGGGTAGCTGAACAGATGTGGGAGCAACCCTTGGGTGAGCACGCGATGGCTATCGGCATAGATCTGGCCCGGCGATTGCATGTTGCGGTGCCGAGGCCGGTCGGAGCAGACGAAGTCTATCGCCGCGCTGCGCGACTACTGTTTGACCGGTACAGTCTCAGCCCTGCGGCTGACAACGAGCGGGTGTACTACGGCTATGAGATCGAGCAAGCTAGCGGCGAGTATGAGCCGGCCATCGAGTCATACGATCGAGTACCTCGGGACCACCCAACTTATTTTGAGGGTCAGAGAGAAAAGCTCTTTTGTATGCGTGCTATTGCCGAGCGAGCTGAAGCGGTTGAGTTAGGCGTGATTCGCCAGCGGGTTCGCAGCACCGTTGAGGAAATAGCCAGCGAAGCACAGAACGGAATGACTCATCCGGACCCACAGGTGGTTCATGCGGTACATGGTGCGGTGGCCGCAGGCCAGATCGTTTTGGCAGGTCTGGCCCAGATAGCTGGGGACAGTAACGAGGCACTTACTTTGCTGGTTGGATTCGAGGATCGATTCCCGGAGCAGGAAGTGCTCTGCTTGGATGTGATGACCCAGCGGACCCTGATCCTCCTGAGTGCCGAGCGTTTTGAAGAGGCAACCGATGCAGCTCAGGCGATGATGCAGGTTTTTCCGGAGGATGCATCAGGTGTGGTAGACGGGTTACTCAGTGATTTGGATGCGCAGATCGATGCGCTGCGCATCCAAGCTGTGACTGAGCGGGTACAGAATCGCAAGCAGCAGATGCTGGCCCAGGCTCAGATGCTTTCGAAGACATCGCTTCGGTTGGCCGAGGTGTTGGTTGAATGGGCTCGTGCCCAAGGCTTCGATGATCCGCAGATGCTTCCGTTTGAATTAGTTCGCGTGCGTGCAGCACGGCTTGCGGGTGATCCAGACCTTGCAATAGAACTGGCTGAACCCATTTTCGCGCGGTTCGGTGACGAGGCCAATATGATCAGTGAATACGCCGATGTCCTGTTTGCATTGGGCAGCCGTCATCTGGATCATGGTGATCGCAGCCAGGGTGAACAGAAGCTGATTCGGGCAGCGGCCCAATACGACCGGTTGATCACAGGTCTGAACGAGCCATATCCACCGTTATATTGGAATGCGTGGACATGTCGGCTCCTGGTCAATGAGAAACTTGGCACGTACACTGAAGACATCGCTTTTCGTGTACGGCAGTTAAAGAAAACCCATCCGGATCTCGGAGGGCCGGCTTTTCGGGCCGAATTGGAACGGCTTGAGCGTCGGCACGCCCCCTGATCTAGGGTTCGTAATTGGTGATCTATTCGCCAATTTTCTGGATTTATCTCGGAACCTCGCATCTAGTTGCCCCAAGAATGAATTATCGCACCATCCCCGGCACCGACCTGACTGTATCCCTGCTCGGATTTGGCAATTTCGTATTCGGCACGAACTGGTGGGGTGACTTCACCGACGCACAGGCGGTTTGCCTGCAGAACCAAGCCGTAGATCTTGGCGTAAACTTTTTTGATACCGCTCCGGCCTATGGCAACGGGCGAGCCGAATCTCTGTTACAGCCTACGATTGAGTATGCCGGGCGAGAGCGGCTCGTGATCTCGACAAAATTCGGATATGACTTCCAGGCTGATCCTGGCGAGAGCGGCTCTCATCGAGAACGTAAGCAGGACTTCTCGCCTGCGTTCATTCGCGCTGAACTTGAACGTTCGCTTAAGCGTATGGCTATTGAGTGTATTGACCTATATCAGGCTCACAACATCAAGCTATCTCATTTCAGAGATGAGTTGTTCGCGGAGCTGGACAAGCTGGTCGATGCAGGGAAGATTCGGGCCTGGGGGGTGGCACTAGGTCCGGCCATCGGGTGGCGTGAGGAGGGGCACGAGGCGATGTTAGGACGTCAGGCCGCGACCGTGCAGACTGTCTTTAACCTCTATGAGCAGGACCCTGGACGCGAGTTGTGTCGGATTGCAGCCGCAGAGCCAGCATCTGGTAACGCGAATTGCTGTGGGGCAGTGATCGCACGGGTGCCGACGAACTCGGGAATCCTCGACGACGAGTTTGCTTCCGCCGACCACCGCTTTGAGGATCGCGATCATCGCAAGTTCCGTGATCGCGATTGGCTGGTATATGGTCTGGAGAAAAACCGGATCGTCCTGCCCATGGCCGAATCGCTCGGCCTGTCGCTTCGCCAGTTCGCGATGCGGTGGTTGGCATCTTGGCCTGGCTTGGTGTCAATCGAACCGAACCTTCTTAAGCCGCAAGACCTGGTCGAGTTGTCGGCGGCATGTGATGGGTCAGTCCTTTCACCCACGTTGATGGCGGAACTGGGCCGTTTATATGAAAACGACTTCGGTTTGGGCCCGGTGGCCCATCCCTGTGATCTGAAGTCGAGTACAGCGGACAGCGGTGCTGAGCGTAGTGGGTACAAGGCTCCGGATTTTGATCGGTTGCCAAGCGTAACTTGATTGGTCCGCTTGGGGTTCGGCATGGGTTCTGCTTGTTCGGGCTCGTAATGCCAATTGATTTGTAGTGAGAGGCATCACAATGCGCTCGAAAGCGTAGAATGACCGGATGACTGACCGACAGTTGGATCGGGCGCCGACGGTGTTCGAGGGCCAGCGGTTTCGAGTGGTGGCGATGGAGCTGACTTGCCGCCAAGGCGGAACCGGTTGTCGCGAGGTCGTGATGCCGGCCAATGCAGTGGTGATTGTGCCGATGCTTGATCCCGAGACGGTGGTCATGATCCGCAACAAGCGTTTTGCCATAGGGCAGACGCTCTGGGAATTACCAGCGGGCACGCTCGAGTCGGGCGAAGCACCTCAGGGCGGCGCGGCGCGGGAACTGCTCGAAGAGACTGGGTACGAGGCGACGGAACTCACCCCGTTGATTGAGTTTTACCCGTCGCCGGGTTTCTGCACTGAATTGATGACCGTGTTTCGTGCCACGGGGCTGACGTTTCATGGTCAGAATCTCGATGATACCGAGCAGATCACCGTCGAGTTGGTCCCTCTCGATGATGCGGTGCAGATGGTTCGAGACAATCGGGTGCGCGATGGTAAGACAATTGCGGCGATGCTATATCACATGAGATTCCCCGGCCATTAGTTGCCGGTGACTAGATAGGTCACTCCCATTGGGGTGGGCATGGATTCACAGATATGGGTTGGCAAGATCGTGACTACCACCGGGTTGATCCTGAGTTCAGCGGCGGTTTCGGCGCCCGGCTTCGCGGCGCATCGATGGTCGGCTGGCTGCTGGGTATCAACGTTATTGTGTACATTCTGGATTCTATTCTGTCGCACGGGATGCGATCGCCGTGGTGGCTTTCGCCTGTGTATTGGGGCCGGTTTACAGTGGAGGATGCGATTTATGGCGTTCAGTTGTGGCGTTTTGGCACCTACCAATTTTTGCACCATAACTTTTTCCACCTGTTGATGAACATGATCGGTCTGTTTTTTTTCGGGCCGATGATCGAGAAATGGTGGGGTAGTCGTCGATTCCTTGTGTTTTACTTGCTGTGTGGTGCATGTGGTGCGGTACTGTTCGCTCTGATCGTCTTGGCTGTTCCGGGGGCCATTTTCGATCTGACTGTGCCGGGCGAACCTGCGGCGGCAGGACTGGTTGGTGCATCTGGTGCCACCTTTGGCATCCTTGTGGCGTGCGCGGTTCTGTACCCCCATCAGCGTGTTATGCTGTTGCTCCCTCCGATTCCCATGGCAATGCGTACCATGGCGATACTGTTTCTGGGTATAGCGGCGATGACACTGATATTTGGTGCACACAATGCTGGTGGTGAGGCAGCACATCTTGGTGGCGCACTGTTGGGATATCTGTTAGTCAAGAATCCACGGTGGCTTGATTGGGCCGATCGCATCTCACCGAGTGCTATCCAAGGGAGCGTAAACCGAGGCCGCGTCGATCGCCAGCAGCGACGCGAGCATGAGCACCAAGCAGAGGTTGATCGGATCCTTGACAAGGTCAGTCGGCAGGGACTCCAGAGCCTTAGCCACAAGGAAAAGAAAACATTAAATCAGGCGACCGCGAAGAAACGCCGGGTATAAAACACCCGTACTCCAGTCTCAGCCATGGCGCCATTGACTTTTGAGATCAAAGCTCGATCGATTGATTCAGAGGCTCGCTTGGGACGTGTCACGACGGGCCACGGAGCATTCGACACGCCCGCTTTTATGCCCGTGGGGACGCAGGCGACAGTCAAGGGACTGACACCGGCACAGGTTCGTGCGGGTGGCGCTCAGATCGTCCTCGCCAACACGTACCACCTGATGTTGCGTCCCGGATCGGAGCTGATTGCGCAAATGGGAGGACTACATGAGTGGATGTGTTGGTCCGGACCGATTCTGACTGATTCAGGCGGTTATCAGGTCTTCAGCCTCGCCGATATTTTAAACATCGGGGACCACTCGATTCAGTTTCGGAGCCATCTTGATGGGGCTACGGTTGAGTTATCGCCGCTTCGGGCAATGGAGGTTCAGAATCAACTCGGCGCCGACATCATAATGGCTCTGGACGACTGCCCACCCCCGGCAAGGGTGGCACCGCATCATCAAAAACGGATTGCATCCCACCATCGTGATCAAATATTTGACACATCTGTTTCCGGGTCCGTCAATGACAAAAATATCGTTGAATCGCCTCAATATGTACCTCCAGATCCGGCGCACAAGGCCAGAGTAGCGGCTGCAGCGGAACGCACCTTGCGTTGGCTCGACCTGTGTGTCAAGGCGCATGGCCGACCGGATGAGCAGGCCCTGTTCGGCATCGTACAAGGCGGCACCGATCTTCAGCGGCGATCATGGTGCGCTGAACGGGTGATCCAGCATGATTTGCCCGGCTACGCAATCGGCGGCGTCGCGGTGGGAGAGAGCCAAGATCTGATTGCATCCGTTGTGGCGCACACAGCCCGGTTGCTGCCACCGGAGCGGCCACGTTACTTGATGGGAGTCGGGTATGAGCAGGACATCCTTGCGGCGGTTCGGTCGGGAGTGGATATGTTTGACTGCGTGTTGCCTACCCGTAACGGCCGCAATGGCAACGCCTTTACCCGATCTGGCCAGATACGCCTGCGCAACGCCAAATTTTCCCACGATGGTTCGGTTATTGAACCAGACTGTGATTGCGGCGCTTGTGCCCGCGGGTTCAGCCGCAGTTACTTGCGCCATTTGCTGCTGGCTAGGGAGATGCTGGGCCCAATATTGATCAGCATCCACAACCTGCACCACTTCCACCGCTACCTATTGGACATCCGTCGTGCGATCGAGCACAATGACTGGTCTTTGATTACGCGGGCTTGGCCGGTAACCATCCAGGGAACGTAACTTACTTTTTCACAATGTATTAAGCGGAAAGATCATGCCAGAAGTATTTCTGACCACGTTGGCCCAAGACAGCGCCCCACCACCGAATGTTCCTAGCGGGGCAGATGGCGGTTCTGTGGCGGGCACGTTGGTTGAAGGCCAGCCAGTAGAGGCACCACCTGGCGGTGGTCCGGGCAGCCAGATGTGGCTTTTTCTGCTGCTGATCATTGCAGTGATGTGGATTTTTATGTTCTCCGGTCAGCGTAAGGGGAAGAAAAAGCGTGCGGCGATGCTTGCGGCCATGGCCAAAGGCAACCGGGTGCAGACAGTCGGAGGCATTTTGGGTACCGTTGTCGAGATCCGCGATGACGAAGTGATAGTAAAGGTTGATGAGAACGCCAATACTCGGCTGCATATCGCGCGTTCCGCGATACAGACTGTATTGGATGCTCCTAATCCGTAGTCAGAACCGACCACTGCATGATTTGCTTAATCGGGCATCCGGGATCCGAGGATAGTTCATGACAGCTAGCGATTACTTGGTCCTTCTATACTTTGTCGTTCTGGTTGTCTCGATGCTGATTTTGTTGGCTCGGGGCGGTTTTTGGTGGAAACCGTTGCTGATCCTGTTCGTTCTGTCGACCTGCAGCTTGATGCTGTGGTATCCAGGTCGGTACGGCCCCGCCCAGCGGTTGAAACCGGGGCTGGATCTGGCTGGTGGGACGACTCTGATCTACGACGTACAGGTGCCCCCAGAAGCCGATGCGCCCAGCGTGATCGACGACACCATCGCAGTGCTCAGAGAGCGGGTTGATCCGACGGGGACACGCAATCTGATCTGGCGGCAGTTAGCAGGCAACCGGCTTGAGATTCAGATGGCGCTGGCTGGTCCTGAGACCAAACGCCGCCGCATAGAGATGCAAGCAGCTCGCGAGCGGCTGCTAGTGGTGCGGTTGTCAGAAAGCGCGTTGGATGCAGCGGTGCGAGCGGATCGGGCGGTGCGAACCCAGAAATTGCGAAATCTTGCGGGCAGTGAGGCTCAGGCCGTACGGTTGAATGATCTGGCCAAGCTGTTCGACAACTGGGTGATGACCACGGAGCCCTATCGGCAGGCTGAGCGTGCCTTCCGCGAAGTTCAGGACAGTGGTGCGGACGCTGCGGTTACCGCCCAACTGCTGGCCGACCTGCAGACAAAGACGATTGCATATGTCAACACGGGGCGAGAATTCAAAGCTGCCATGAAGAGCGTGCTAGCCGCCAATATCAGTGAGCCGGATCTGGAGGTTCTGCAGAAGCTGGACAATCGGAAGACCGACGACAGTGGCCGGACTGCACGGCAGCGAGCGGTCGTAGAACTGATTGCCAAGTACCCGGATCGACAGATTGAAATCGAACGATTTGCAGAAGCATGGAACCAATACGACCAGGTCAAGGGAGCACTTGATGATCCGCACGACCTGATTGCTTTACTTCAGGGGTCCGGCGTATTGGAGTTTCGTATCGCGGCCCAGCCGGGTGAGTTGGACACGGCAAGCTACCAGCAAGCCCTCCAGGAAAAAGGCCCCCGTGGCGCCAAGAAGGATCTGTGGCGATGGTTCGAGATCCAGGATATCAATCGGATCATCGATACCGAATCAGAACGCACGAAGATGCGCGAGGATCCGACGGCCTATTTCGAGACTAGCCGGGGACTGGTGGGAGCTGAATACGGTGGGCGCTACTTCGTATTATTAGGCAATACGCCGCGAAACGCGATTACGCGGGCCGACGAGGGTTGGGAATTATCCAACGTTGATGCCGCCGATGATGACATGGGTGGGTTGGCTGTTGCCTTCAGTCTCAACGCGATCGGTGGCCAATTCATGCGGCAACTGACCAGTCCCCATGTGGGGCAGCCCATGGCAATTCTGCTCGATGGCAAGACCATGAACATCGCGACCATTCAGGAAGCGTTGTCGACCGGGGTGCGCATTACCGGTGGAACTGGTGGCTTTAGCGAGTCAGAGCTGCGATACCTGACTCGGACCTTGCGGGCAGGCTCACTCGACAGTGAACTCGGTGAGTTCCCTATAAGCATTAAAACCACGGGGCCACAGCTAGGTGAGGACAATCTGCGATCCGGTCTAAAAGCCTCTATTGCAGCGTTGATACTGGTGGCTGCAGCCATTCTTTTCTACTACTTTCTGGCAGGCGCTGTGGCGAATTTTGCCCTCTTGGCAAACATGGTCATCATCCTGGGCATCATGTCCATGATCGAGGCGACATGGACGTTGCCGGGGATTGCGGGCATCGTGCTGACTATCGGGATGGCCGTCGATGCGAACGTGCTGATCTTCGAGCGCATTCG
>CAUZOD010000041.1:0-14651 GCA_963581115.1 Phycisphaerae bacterium
GCTCATTGACTCCCACGACGCTGCCAAAGGGCGAGAGAGTCTCGGCATGGCGGGAGAAAGTCGTGGCCACACCGGTGACGGTGCCGTCGTAAATCGTAGACCTGCCGGTCGAAAAACTCAGCGGAGTAAACCAATTGCCCCAAGTGTTGCTGGCAAATAAGCCGCTGGGCTCAGCACCAACCGGCACCACCGCGTCGGAAGACCCCACACCTTGGATCTGATGCACGCTCACCACGGGGCTATTGCGTTGCCAGCCGCTGCGCATCTCCAAGCGAACCTCACCGTTTATCTGGGCGCCGTCCAGTTCTAACGCAGACAGGTCAAACATCAACATCGTTCCGCCCTGTTGTGATACCACGCCATAGTAGACGTCCGGATCCTCAGCATTGATGCCTGAATCAGGTACGGTGTCCCAGGTGTCGATGAATCGGTTGGCCGATGCGCCATCATTGGTACAACCACTGTCGGGAAAGCAATCCGGGTCTACCGCCCAAGACTCGCTGCCACCACTGCTTGCAGGAAATAAACCGCCAGCCAGATGATCGTCACTAGCAATCTGGTTGGCCCATCGCACTGGAACGTATACGTGCTGATCGTAGCCCAGCCCCCTCAGTATCAACGAATAAACAGAGCCGCTCTCGAATTGTATCTGGGCCTGCCTGACCCCTGCTGCCGTCGGTGCCAGGTATACGGCTATGCCGTAACTCTGACCTGCAGGAATAGTGAAACTGGCAATGTCCGGTACCAAGGAACCGGTGTGATCAGTCACGGTGATGCTGAAGTCAGCGGCGTGCAACCCGGTCAGCATGAGTTGGTCAATTTGGATCGGATCGCCTGAGATGAGATTGTTGTTGAGCAGGAACGTTCGGGTTGTACTGATTTTGCCAATTTGGGTCACCGGCAGCGTCACGGTCCGATCGTGCGGGTCGCGGCTGTCGTCGGTCACAAAGACGTCGATCTGCACGCTGTACGCTCGGCTGGATGGTGCCGTCTGGTCCTCTGGGTCGGCCGGGCCCAAAACCAAGTAGTAGGTGCCCGTAGCTGGTGCAGTCCACGCAAGGTCTGCGATCGGATTGTTCCTCCAATCGAAGAATGGCCAGGCAGTCGGGGGTGCCGAGTCGGCGACATCCATGAGCACGGTCTGCACATCGGAGTCAACTAGTGTCAGCTTTCCGTGGGTATCCGGGGCCAGGGACAGAGCAACGTTCAGGGTCGTGCCCGCGACCACATCGAAACGGAACCAGTCCCGATCACTGTCATATTGGATCGCACCATCCAAGACCAGTGGAATCACAATCAGAGATGCTTCGCCGGGCATGTCAGCAAAATCATCATGGGGACCGTAAAATCCATAGTTCTGCTGGACCTCGATCAGGTCGGTACCGGTGACCAATCCATTGTCATTGGCATCGCCCAGCAGAAACCCGTCATCGTCACCAATCTGGCCAAAATGCTGCTGCACCGCGATAAAGTCAGCCCCGGTAACGTTATTGTCATTGTTGGCATCTCCGATGAATACCGGTGCCGTGCCGAGCAGGCCATCCAGAGAGAACAGCAAGCGAGGTTCGAGCAACTCCAACCACCCGGCCATGCGCAACCGTGACGACGCGAGGTCAACCCCATGACGAGACAATCGCTTAGCGCCGCTCCCACACTGGGAACCACCGTCAGAAAACATGGCCTGTGCCATCCTCTTTCCAATCGAAAATCAGGCTGCGCCAGTACCAACCGACGGTGATTGAGGGGCCCTCCGACCGTCGGCGTCCTTTGGGTCACACAACATCGGACCCAGAATGTAGTATAAGCTGCGCGCCTACCGCGGCCAGTATTTCTCCGCCAACACCAACCGCTAAGAGTCCAATAATCAACCCGCCGATGCCCCTTTGACTGGTCAGGGCCGAGCCGGTGTTTCACCTACGCAATCAGCCAACAGACGCTCCCATGCGGCGCAGGCTAAGACGCGGTCGTATCGTTGCTCCAACGCCTCCCTGCCTGCATCGCCCATTGCCCGAACCAAATCCGGATCATCGGCAAGTTGCTCAATAGCCTTGACTAACCCGTCGACATCCCCAACGCGAATCGTCTGCCCACAGTTTGCCTCGTTGACAACCTGGGCCACCTCGCTGGCCGCATCGCCTATGAACAGCACCGGTCGGGCTGCGGCCAGCACGCCAAAAATCTTGGATGGCACCAGCATCCCGGTCAGGTCTTCCCGCAAGCTCATCAGGTGCACATCCCCAAGACTGATCAGATCGCCAAGTTGCTGACGAGGCTGGTAGGGGTGAAACTGAACATGGGCCAGTTCGTGCTCCGAAACAAAGTCGCGCATCGCCTGCATCTGCTTGCCACCACCGACAAATACAAATTGAATATCCCTTCGTTCGCGCAGGCGCAACATGGCTTTTGAGATGGTGGCGGTATCGTGGGCAATACCCAAGTTGCCCGAGTACATGATGACCAGTGCCTCACCCAGTTGCCACTGGAGGCGATACGGGTTCTGCTTGCGCGGCACGGGTCGAATCTCTTCGCCATCGGCCCAAACCCCGATCTGAGCTAACCGGGCATCGGGCACGCCCTTGTCTGCAAGCCGCCGTCGCATGCACCGACCCAGCGCCACCACGCGATCGGCCCGTCGCAAACAGAACCGACTGACCCACTCAAAAAACCGAGCAGGTAACCCGTCATGCCGCAAAACACCACACGCGATGGCCACATCGGGATACAGATCCATGACCCAATAAACGTACCGGCCGCCACACAACGCTCGGTTCAGCCATCCGACCAAGGCGATCAGCGGTGGGGTCGTGAACCCTACTACCACATCAACCCGAGGCAACGTCAGAACACGCCAGGTCGCACGGGTGTAAAAAAGACCGAAATCCAACGCACGTAGCGTAATCGAACTCTTGCCAAATCGGCTGGCACCAACCCGATAGATCTGGATTCCGTCCACAATCTGCCGCCGTGGCAATGTTGCAGACTTCTGGCCATAAATCGACCGCGACGTCACCGCCAGAACATCGTGACCGGCCTCCACCAGGTGCCTACCAAGATCGTGCGCGTGCTGGGCGGTAGCGGCAACGTCGGGGTAGAAGGTCTGGTTCAGGAGAAGCACTCTCATGATCCAGCCACAACCCCGCTGTGGGTCGGGCCACCGCCCGAGATCAAACCGGCATACTCCTGGAGCGATCGTACGCCCCAATCGCCACTGCGCAGTCCTGCGATCGCGCGGACCGCAGCTTTGGCGCCGGTCACCGTTGTGATCATGGGAACCCCGTTGAGCACCGCGGTCGCTCGCAACTTGCCTTCATCCGTACCCAGCCCCTTGCGAGTCGGAGTGTTGATGATCAACTGAATTTGTCCTTTCCCAATCAGATCTTGCACATTCGGTCGCCCCCCCTCCTGAATCTTTCGTACAGGAGTGGTTATAACGCCGCATTCGTCCAAGTGGGTGTGGGTGCCACTGGTGGTCAAAACCTCAAAGCCCATCTCGACCAAGGCGCGACCAATGGAGTCGATGTAAGGCTTGTCGCTATCACGCACCGAGAGAAATACCGTCCCCTCAGTAGGCAACGGCACACCAGCGGACATCTGGCTCTTTGCGAAGGCGATGGCAAAATCCGAATCCACGCCCATGCATTCGCCAGTGGATCGCATCTCGGGCCCAAGAATCACGTCGACGCCCGGAAACTTGCTAAACGGGAAGACTGACTCTTTGACCGAGGTGTGCTCGGGAGTCACTTCCTCGGTAACGCCCAATTCGAACAGTTGCCGTCCTGCCATGATCTTGGCCGCCAGAGCTGCCCAAGAGATACCGGTGGCCTTGCCGACAAATGGAACCGTGCGCGAGGCACGAGGGTTAACCTCAATCACGAAAATCTCGTCGCCCCGAATGGCCCACTGCACGTTCATCAGCCCACGAACGTTTAAGGCCTCAGCCAAGGCGCGCGACTGGTCCTTCAAGCGTGCCACGATATTGGGCGCCAGCGAATATGGTGGAATCACGCACGCCGAGTCACCCGAGTGAATCCCCGCCTCTTCGATATGCTCCATGACGCCGCAAACCAAGGCCCGTGGCCGCTCGGCGCCGAAGTCGGCAACCACGTCCACATCACACTCAATCGCCTGAAAGAGGAACCGGTCGATCAGGATAGGCTGGTCTTCAAGATCCGAGGCGCCCAGCGCAAGAGTCATGTAGTGGCGTAACTGACCGTCATCAAATACCGTTTCCATGGCCCGACCACCCAGCACAAAGCTCGGACGCACCAGCACTGGGTACCCGATCCGGTTCGCAATCTCAATGGCCTGATCGCAATCGAACGCGATTCCGTTCTCTGGCTGCTCTACCTTCACCTGCCGACAGAGGTCTGCGAACTTGTCCCGGTCTTCAGCTAAATCGATCGAATCAACGCTGGTGCCGATGATTGGCACACCGGCCTTGCGCAACCCGTGTGCCAGGTTCAACGGTGTCTGACCTCCGAACTGCACGATCACCCCGTACACGTGGCCACCGGTCTCAGACAATGGCCGGCCATTGAGACGTTCGATCACGTTCAGTGTGTCCTCCAGTGTCAGTGGCTCGAAGAACAGCAGATCTGAAGTGTCGTAATCGGTCGATACCGTCTCCGGATTGGAATTGATCATGACGGACTCGAACCCCATCTCGCGAGCTGCGAATGCTGCCTGCACACAGCAGTAATCGAATTCGATCCCCTGTCCGATACGATTCGGCCCACCCCCGAGAATGATGATCTTCCGTCGTTCGCTGACCCGAATCTCATCGTCATAGTGAACCGACGCCTCGCCCTGAGCCAGCGACGCCCGCTCGTATGTAGAATAGAAATAGGGCGTTGCCGCCTCGAATTCACCTGCGCAGGTATCCACCAGCTTGTATACCGGCTCAACCCCTAGGCACTGACGATGCCGGCGGACTGCAAGGATCGTCTGCGTTTTGATTGCCCCCAGGTATAGCATGGCCAATTGGGCATCGGAATACCCCCACTGTTTGGCATGGAACATCAGGTCCGCATCAACCTGCTCCAGTGTTGGGCAATCCGCTAACCGAGTCTCGAAATCAACCAACTGTTTGATCTGGTCGAGAAACCACGGATCTATCTTGGTGGAGTCGTGGACCTGGTCAATGGACCAACCCATCTTGAAGGCGTAGCGGACGTAGTACAGCCTGCCCTGTGAGGGCACCTCCAGCTTACGCCGAAGCTTGTCCAGCTCAATGGGCCAATCGTCCGTATCGCCGCGGCGCCGTGCCCCAAGCCACAGGTCATTGCCGTCCAACCCCAAGCCGAATCGCTTGACTTCCATTGACCGGATACCCTTTTGCAAGCTCTCCTTGAAAGTACGACCGATGCTCATCGCCTCGCCGACACTCTTCATCTGGGTGGTAAGGGTCTCGTCAGCTTCAGGAAACTTCTCGAACGCCCATCGTGGAATTTTGGTCACGACGTAATCAATCGCCGGCTCAAAGCACGCCACCGTCTTACCGGTAATATCGTTGGGGAGTTCCCAAAGCAGGTATCCAACCGCTAGCTTCGCCGCGACCTTGGCGATCGGAAACCCGGTAGCCTTGGACGCCAACGCAGAACTGCGCGACACACGGGGGTTCATTTCAATGACCACCATCTGCCCGTCTTGGGGATTGATCGCGAATTGAATATTCGACCCGCCAGTCTCCACGCCAATGGCACGAATCACGGCCAGAGCCGCATCGCGCATCCGCTGGTATTCCTTGTCGGAGAGGGTCTGCGCTGGTGCCACGGTAATCGAGTCCCCCGTGTGCACACCCATGGGATCTAAGTTCTCGATCGAGCAAATAACGACTACGTTGTCATCGTGGTCGCGCATCAGTTCAAGCTCGTATTCCTTCCAGCCAAGCAGCGATCGATCGATCTGAATCTGCGAGGTCATCGATGCGTCAAGGCCTCGCTGCACAAGGGCAATGAACTCGTTGCGATCGTAGGCGATCCCACCACCGGAGCCGCCCAGTGTGAAGGCTGGGCGCAGAATCGCCGGAAATCCCACTCGTTCCAATACCACCATCGCCTCGTCCAAATTGTTGGCGATCCCCGCATCGGGGCAGCGAAGACCGATGCTCTCGATAGTCTGGCGGAACTGCTCTCGATCTTCGGCACGATAGATTACTTCCCGCGTTGCCCCGATCATCTCCACACCAAACCGATCCAATATTCCAGCATCGAAGAGCTGGCAAGCACAATTTAGTGCTGTCTGGCCACCGAGCGTTGGAAGCAGTGCGTCGATGTGAAATCCTCCCCCCCGTTCCTTCTCAAGAATGCGGGTGATGGCTTCCGGCGTGATTGGCTCGATATACGTCTGATCAGCAAACTGTGGATCAGTCATGATTGTGGCCGGGTTTGAGTTAACCAGTACCACGTTAAAACCTTCCTCCCGCAGCGCTTTGCACGCTTGGGTACCCGAATAGTCGAACTCACAGCCCTGGCCGATGACAATGGGGCCCGAGCCGATGATCAAGATGGTTTGCAGGTCAGTGCGTTTGGGCATGGACGAAGGCGCCGGGGCGGGCCAGTGGGCAACCATGCCCCGGGCCACGGACAGGATAACTGATAATCCGATGTCGTTGCAGACATCGGACCCCACCGGACCGGCCAGAACCGGATTTGGGGCTATACTCCCGTAAAATCCGGGCGTCATGGCCCGCCATGCCGTTCCGAATGGTGTGAATCGATCCGGCCGAGCCGCTGCTACGGCCTCAAGCTCCGATGGTTGGCCATTCCCTACGCCGCTTTCGGCCCCGGATCTGACTACGGGCGCAATACTCTGGACGACCTGAGCGCATGATCGACGTCCTGATCATCACCTTCAACGAAGCGATGAACCTCCCGCACTGTCTGGCTGCGCTACAGCAGTGGACAAAGAAGATCTTCGTAATTGACTCCGGCTCAACCGACGGCACACAGGACTTGGCGCGATCGATGGGCGCCGAAGTCATACACCACGACTGGGCAGGGTATGCCGCTCAAAAAAACTGGGGGCTTGACAACCTGCCTTTCGAATCGGATTGGATCCTCATCATCGATGCCGATGAGATCATCACGCCCAAACTGCGCGATGAGTTAATTCAGGTTGCGGTGGTTCCCATGGATCAGATCCCGGAAAATGGTTTTTTCATCAATCGACTAACTTATTTTCTCAGCCAGCCGATCTGTCATTGCGGTTACTACCCGAGTTGGAACATGCGATTCTTCAAGCGTGGTCAAGGTCGCTATGAAAATCGTGCCGTGCACGAACACATTGTGATCCGTGACCCGGTCAGCAACATCTCTGAACCGATGCTGCACCAGGACCGCCGAGGCTTGGAGCACTATTTCGCCAAACACAACCGCTACTCCACCCTCGAAGCCCAACAGCTCTACCGGGAGATTTCCGATCCGACCTTCCAAGCCAGCGATGTTAATGTCACTGTCGAAACTCGCCGCCGCCGCTGGCTTAAACGACACGTCACCCAATTCGTTCCTTTTCCGTCCCTGTGGCGTTTCCTCTACATGTACATGCTGCGACTCGGGCTCCTAGACGGGAAAGCGGGCTTTCAGTTCTGCCGATTCATCGCCACCTACGACGCGATGGTGGCCCTGAAACTGCGGGACCTAGTGCACCGCTCGAAAACGGGTGAACAGATCGTATTCGACGAACCGGCCATGGGATCTGCCCTCGCAATACCGGAAGGCAGCCAGGCGTTTGGGGGACGTTCAACCGCGAAAACCGTAAAGACCACGCAAAAACCTGGCCACGTCGGGCCGATCCAGATGCAGCCGGAAGCCAGCCCGTGGACCTTAAGTGAAAAGGTTGTTCGTGCCCTCTGGATGATCCTGGGGCGACCTGCCTTCCGGGCCAGTTTTCATAACTGGTACAAGTTCCGCGTGCGCCTGTTGCGATTATTCGGAGCAAAGATCGGCCAGCAAGTGGCCATCCGCCCCTCGGTTAACGTAGAAATCCCCTGGAATCTCGAGATCGACGACAACGCCATCGTCGGTGATTACGCAATTCTCTACAGCCTGGGCAAAATCCACATTGGCCAGCGATCAATCATCAGCCAGTACACCCACCTGTGTGCCGGAACGCATGATTACACAGACCAGCGGTTTCGCCTGATCCGTGATCCGATCACCATTGGTGATGATGTATGGATCGGTGCTGATGCGTTCATTGGACCACGAGTCCACATAGGGGGCCTGGCCGTGGTGGGCGCAAGGACAAGCGTGTACAAGAACCTTGCCGCGGGCCAAGTCTACATCGGTAACCCCGCCCGCTCACTGAAGGAGCGGATACTCCAATGACACCGGGTCCGGTCAACTTCAACCCCAAGCAATCTAGTACCGCAATGCAAAAAACAGGTCCGGAACAGCACCGCAACATCCCGATCCCGGACGGCGGCGGAATCTTGCCGGCTTTGTGGCGGATCACCTGGTTGCTAACCGCCCGCTGGACACCCAACGCCCTGACCCTCTGGCGACGGCTGCTGCTGCGTCTCTTCGGTGCCCGCGTGGGGTCACGGGTGTTCATCCATCCGTCGTCAATCATCCGCTACCCTTGGCACCTTTCAATCGGAGATCGGACATTTATTCACCACCGTGTGCTAATCGATTGCAACGGCCCGGTCTCGATCGGCCAGGACAATCACATCAGCCAGTACACCTACCTGTGCACCGAAACGCGAAATTACACCGATTTTCGTATGCAGATCCTGCCGCAGCCGATCACGCTGAGCGATCGTGTCTGGCTGGCAGCCGACGTGTTCATCGGGCCGGGCGTGTCCATCGGCTCGGACACGATTGTCGGTGCAAGGGCAAGCATCTTTCGCGATCTGCCCGATGCCGTGATTGCCGTGGGTGATGGTCCAACACAGGTCCGAGCCCGTGACGACCTCTCCCAGAACAACGCAGCCTCCCCAGATAAGCCACCAAGCAACTGACCGCCGAACGACACCATTACACCAAGTGTATTGTCCCATTGCCCGCTACATCGCTGCGATCTACCATGATCCGGCGCGACTTCAGGAACCTAACTGAACCACAATGCTTCGAGTCGAACGCCAAGGTCTCGCTGTCCGCATGGTGACCCTCTCACACCACGTCACGTGGCTGCTGGGCACGCGATTGCCTCGAGCGGTACCCCTGGTGTTCGTCGTGGGGTATCCGAAAACAGGTACGACCTGGGCCTCGCAGCTGGTAGCCGATTACCTACAGTTGCCTTACCCACAGATGTCCCTGCTCCCGGTCGGATTCGCAGCTGTCGTCCATGGGCATGAATTGATCCGAGACCGATATCCGTACTGCGTGTACATGATGCGCGACGGCCGTGACGCGATCGTGTCACATTACTTTCACTTGGCCCGTATGGTCCCGGAAGGTGATCATCCGAGAATGAGTCGCTTCCTGCGCAAACACCTGCCCGGCCTCGTCAATCGCAACGACATCCGGAGAAATCTCGCCCCATTCATCGAGCAACAGATGAAACGGCCAGCCGGTTCCCGGCACAACTGGGCTGAGCACACGCGAAGTTGCCTTGAATCGAACCATTCCCGGCTCGGAGTTCTCCGCTACGAGGGGATGCTCAATGACCCAGCAGCGGAACTAACGCAGGCCTTGACCCGCTTGACCGGCGATGAACCGGACCCCAATCGGGTAGCGGCAACGATTGAAAAACTCGCTTTTTCCAAACAAGCCGGCCGGGCTGCCGGACGTGAGGACCGCAGCAGCTTTCTGCGCAAAGGAACCTCCGGTGACTGGACCAACCACTTTACGCGCGAAGCCGCTGAGATTTTCGACCGGCACTGCGGAGACGTGCTGATCGAAGCCGGATATGAAACTGATCGATCCTGGGCGCAACAGATCGACTAGGGGAGGTCATAACCGATCCAGCGCATCGTAGGCTCGATCCATTCGAGGATGCGATCGATCTCCTGCGGCTGCGCCCGGGCCCTGCGAGCGTGAGCCAGTGATGGATCGTGGTCGCGATGGAATCGCTCCCATACGGCGGAATCGCTATCGATCCCGCAGAATTCGAACAACCGTCCCAGGTGCTGGGCCGAAAGATCCTCCAATCGGATCTCAAGATAACGATCTTCTGGAAGCCGCTCGCCAAAATGCTTGGTGGACTCGATGCAGCTGCGCCACTGCAGGGCACAAACGTCCAGAAGGTCCACTTCCTGGAGTAGGCAATTAATGGCCGGCAGCCGTGGCCCCCAGATGTTCTGGCCAAACAGGCGTGCGACCGGACGTGGCAAGAACCGGTGCACCAGTTCGCGCCAGTAATAAGGCAGACGCATGGGACTAATCTCGCCAGCGCGCTGGCTTACGCGGCCCTTGGCGATGGTCCGGATACCGGAGGCATGATCCAGCCAGAGGCGCCGAATCGAGAGCACCGAATCGATCGGACTACGCATTATGTGGATAAAAAGGCAATCGGGAAACACCGCATCTACAAACGCTGGCCTCAGTGAATTGGAGGGAGTTTTTTCCAAAAGACGACGCCTGCCTGCCCGACGAACAAAATCCGCGAAGGAACCGCGGATATGACGACAGACCTCCTCCCGGGCGTCCTCACGCCGAAGCATATCGGACTTGGCATCATTCCCGTAGCGCCAAACCAGTCTGGGTTCGACAAGGTAGGCCAAGTCACGATGCACTCCCAGAATATCCCCAAGAAATGTTGTTCCTGATCGCGGCGCACCAAGAATGATGATTGGCCGGTGCAGTGGATCAAAGGCGTTGGATGTCTCGTTCATCGAATGGCGGGGGAAGGACATCAGCTGATTCATTCGCAACTATCGTCGGTGGCATCGGCGGCGTCAATCGGATGGTTAATTCGGCCTCGCTGCCGAACCAGTTGTTTCACACTGCTGCGCTCTGATCCACTAAGCACGACGATCCATGCAACCATGGCAAAAAACACGCAGAAGCACATCGCGGCGCCAAACCACCACCATGGTGATCCCGAAGGGATTATTCGATATAGAAACACAAATGGTGCCGCAGCCACCACGGTTGCAATGGCCGGCCGTAGGAGGGGTTCAAAAATCTGACTTGGCCGTAGCTGCAGTAGCCGAGCAGTTTTCCAAGGCAATAGCAACCCGTGCAGGAACACTAGCACCACGCTGAAACTCCACGCCGGTCCGGTCACATGAAAAGGTGGCGGCAGCATTGCCGTTGCCCCTATGGCGAGCACGGGATTAAGCACGGCCCCCGCCACCACGACCGGTCCGACACGGTTGATATATCCAGCCCCATAAAGCACGCGGATCCAGCCATCAGAAATCGCCCGTACGACAATTCCAATCGTCAAGACCCGGATGATCCAGATCACCGCCGGTAGGGTCGAATCCGGATCTTCAATGGTGTCACCCACCCACACCTCTACCAGCGGCCGGGCAAACAAAAGGATAAACGCGCCTGCAGGAAGTGCCGCCAAAGCATGCGTACGTGTGGCCTGATGAATCAGCCGCCGGATTGCGTCATCTCCCTCCTGCGTACTTAGCCGTACAGCTACTGCATCCAGCCCCAACGTCATCCCGACCGCGAAACGGCGCGTGTAGCTGGCGACCATCAAGGCAATGCCAAAAATTGCGTTGCCCATGGCACCGAAAAACAGATTCATGATGAATGCGTTGATCCGAAGATGCAGACCGATCGCGGTCACCACTCCCACATTCCATTTACCGATACGGATAATGTCTTGAATCGCCTCGCGGCAGATCCGGCTGGGCCGCGGGCGCAATCGCCGGTCCTGCCCGACAATCCAGATCGCAGCAGTTCCGAAGAACAACACCTCCAAGGCGGTGGCCACCATGGCATAGCCGACCACACGCTGGGCGGGTGTGGCCTCGGACATTGCCAACAATACAAACGCGGCCCCACCGATCAGCGCAATCCGATCAGATACGAGGATCAGGTTATGCGCCACCATGCGTTCGCAAACAAGGTACATGTTCGTGATTGGGGCGAGTACAATCACGATTGCCGTCTGCAAGCCCCGAATCAACACAAACCACCGTGCTGCCGACAGCAGCGAAGGCTCGATCTCCAGCAACGGTAGAATGAGGATCAGTGATCCGAATACTGCCAGCGCCATGACTCCAAGGATCATCGCCAGAAACAGGGCTGAGTTGAAGACACGAATGAACCGATCGGTATCGGCACTATGATCAGCTGCCCCCAGTTCACGGATGAGGCTGTTGCGGACGATCTCGTACATCATCGCCCCGATGCCCACGCTGGAACCCAGCAACGCGGTCAGGCCGTAACCGGTCGTGCCCAGGCTCTGCAGCAGCAGGCGCACGAGCAGTAACCCCAGCAACAGCGTGCTCAACAGCCCTAGGTAGTTGGGAATGATCCGCGAGAAGGCTTTGCGTCGTTCCGACAATCACCGATCTCCTGTCACGGACCGGGGCCGCGTGACGCGAGGTGAAAACCAGTCGGTCTTCTTCGAACATCCCTGTGCTACAGGTGCCCGGACACCCTTAGCGCTTATTGACATTGCCGAACTCATGATAAACCTCGAGTGTGCGAGCAGCGATCTTGGCCCAGGTGTACTGCTGCCGCACCAGCGCAGCGCCCGCTCGGCCCATCGCGGCTGCGGCATCGGGGTCCTGAGCAATCCGCCATAGCGCGGCGGCCACCTCATCGGCATCAAACCCCGTCACGATCCCGGCACCTGCCTGTGCTACCTCTGGAAAATGACAATTTTTGGTGATCACGATCGGACGCCCACACGCCATCGCCTCAGTAATTGCAACGCTGAATCCCTCCTGGCGACTTGGCAGCACGAAGGCAGCAGCATCGCAGATTGCTTCATACTTGGCATCACCATAAATCGGCCCGGTCATTAATACATGCTGCGAGAGGCCTGCCGCCTGGATCCGCCGTTCGAAATCCTGTTTTGAGCCGTCTCCGTCGTCGGGCCCCGCCACGACTAGGGACATGTCCCCGCCCCGCCGAATGAACTGAGCATACGCGGTGGCCAGAATGTCCAGGCCCTTCTTGAAGTGCAACCGACTTAGAAACAACAGGTAGGGCCGATCGCCCAACTCGGAGTATTTGCGGCGAAACCCACCGGGCATGGGTGGAGGATCAATCTCCTCCAGATTCATGCCATTGGGGACGACAACCTTTGGAGCACGCAGGTCCAGCACTTCAATCAGGCGCCGCTCATCTACATTTAGGCAGTGTAGCACCGCGGCCCGATCAAGCATGCGCCGGTAGAACATCGCCATCGCGATCCGTTTCTTCCACGCATGCTGAGACAATGACCAAGGATCAAGCATCCCACAAGGGCGCACCACATAAGGTCGTCCCATCCGCCGTGCCTGAGAAGCGGCCCGAAGCAGTATTGGATCCCAAACGCCATGCAGGTGAAGCACATTGACTCCCGTGGTGATACGGCAAAGTTCCCCCATCAAATTGTGCATCCAAATCCGTTCGAAACGACCACCCAAGGCCTGCGGATAGACCCGCAACGTTTCTGAGCCGGGAGTTTGTGCAATCACCCGTTCCACATCGGCACGTCGATCGGGATGCAGGGTTCCAATCAGAGACACGTCGTGCCCAAGCCGCGCCTGGGCGGCAGACAGCTTAACCGCCACCGAGGGCGGTCCCCCGAGCGCGGGGTCAAGATTATTGACAACATGCAAAATATTCATGGAGGCTGACCGAACACAATAACTCGAACATCGCTGTGCTCAATTCCGTCCACCGTCGCGTTGAAGATAAGCGCCCAGCACACAAAGCTGCCATGCTCGGGACCAAAGTTGGCTTTCAGACGACGACTGATACGCCTGCCAAACCCGATCCACTCCCTCCGGACGCACCAGGTGGGAGTCCTTGAGAACAGTCAGCGCATCTTCACAACGGTCACGCAATGGCCCGAGCATCCACCGCTTGATCGGTAGGGTGAACCCATCCTTTGCTTTATCCGTCAGCGCCGGGCGAAAGAACTCGGCGAAACCTACACGAAGCATGTGTTTGTTACTAACACCATCGGGTAGGCGTACCGATCCCGGAATGCTCGACACTAAATCAATCACGCGTCGATCCAGAAAAGGAACGCGGATCTCCAGGCTGTGGCACATGCCATTGACATCTCCATCTCGCAACAGCATGTTGCGCAAATAGCATCGTGATTCCAGCTGACAGAGACACCACACCGGATCGGTTTCATCGCAAGGCAAGTCGTATTCGCCGCCCTCGGTCGGCATGAACAGTGGATCCAGATCCAGTTCATCGGCTCGCAACCCCAACCTCGCCAACTGCCCGTCGGACATGGTGCGCCGGCGGTGCAGATACAACGAGCGGATACCGCCGTCGCTGCGGGCCATGTCCATAAGTTTCTGTCGAAAGGCTTCGCCACGACCATAGCCCAGTAGCCCCACCAGTTGACCACGTGCGGCTGGACCCAGCCATCGCAGCCGCGCCATCAGCCGCATCAGCTTTGGGACCTCACCGAATGAAGGATACCCCCCGAACATTTCATCCCCCCCCTGCCCTGACAATGCCACTGTAATCCCCGCCTCGCGAACCAGCTTGGAAATCACATAGACATTCAGCCCATCGATCGAAGGCTGATCTAATGACGCAAGCCATCGCTCAACCAGATCACGTGCCTCG
>CAUZOD010000042.1:0-14590 GCA_963581115.1 Phycisphaerae bacterium
CTGATTGGGCAAGGATGGTCGAATTGACGCGCGCCGCCAGTGCAGGATGTCCGGGGGCAGACCTGTTCGTTTGGCCCGAGACTATGGTACCGGTGCCAGTAAACCCCGATGCCCGAGCTTCGCTGGCACAGCAGGAGAATGGTGGATACGGGCCCAATGCGTATCACCGCCAGATACAGGCCCTGGCCAGAGAGTTAAACCGTCCCATGCTAGTTGGCGCGCCAGCTGGCGAAAGATGGAACGATACTGCTGCAATCTTTGAGCATCGGGCCAACGTAGTCCACCTGTATTATGCCGACGGGGTACAGGCACCACAGCGGTACGACAAGATCCATTTGGTTCCGTTTGGCGAATACTTGCCTGGGATCGATGCTTTGCCGTTGCTCAAGAGCATGTTTCTGCGATACATCAGCCCGTACGAAGTGGATTACTCTCTAGTCCCGGGCCGCACGAGGACTGTCTTTGAGATTCGAGGAGAGCCAGGGCATCCAACACGAATCGCCACGCCGATCTGTTACGAGGATGTTGACGCTGCATTGGTTCGATCTATGGTATATGCCGATGGTGGGAGCAAGCGAGTTGATATGCTTGTGAATCTGACCAACAGTGCCTGGTATCCGGGCATCGCTCAGAAACCACAGCATCTACAGATTGCGACACTTCGCAGTATCGAGAACCGGGTTCCCACCGCCCGCAGCGTCAACAGTGGCATCAGCGGGTTTATTGATTCCATCGGTCGGGTGGGGCCGGTGCGGGGAACGGACCGCCGGTCTGTGGACGCAACTGGTTGGGCTGCAGCGGTGGTGCGATATGATTCTCGTCGGAGTATTTTTGGGCAAGTGGGCCGAGTCCCGATCATGGCTATGGTCGTGGTGACAGCCTTGTTGATCGTGGGCGGTTGGTTTCGGCACAGCAGACTGTCTTACCGGTGAGGGTATGAGAACAACAAAGGGTACGGTGCAGCAATGAAAAATATTGTAATGCTGATAGCCTGTTCAATTGTCCAGCACGCAGTGGCGAACGAGTCTTCGCTGATGTCGATCTTGCAGCCGGCCTGCGGCGATGCGGAGCGCCTGATCGTCCAGGTCTTTCACAGTGACGATGAGTATCTTCGGGCCAATGCCATCGAGGCAATGCAGGTGGTGCCGGAGCGACTGCTACCAATGGTTCAGCTGGGACTAAGGGATCCAAGCCCAGTCGTCCGCTTCACAGCCTTGGTGTTGATTGGGAAATGCACACTGGCGGAGCTAGGAAATGAGGCCGTCGAGTTCCTTAGTGATCGTTCGCCATCGGTGCGTGCGGCAGCCCTGTTCGCGGTCCGGTCGTGTGGTCGAGACACGGATCTCCGTGAGTTGCCGACGTTGCTGGTTGACAAGAGTTCTACTGTGCGCCGAAATACTGCAATGATCATCGGGTTGATGGGGGAGAAGTCAGCAATACACATGCTGCGCGATCTTTCCCGGGTGTCGATGCATACGGCCCATCCCGTCAAACAGATGATCCATCGACTGCAGATTGCCGAGGCGATCCTACTTTTGGGCGATGACAAGGAACTAGATACCGTACGTGCCGGGGTCTACTCCCGTTCTGTCGAGGTGCGTGTGCTAGCGATTACGATTCTTGGCAACGTCAAGGATTTTGCCATGATCGAGGCCTTTCCCCCAATGCTGCAGGACGAGACCATCGAGGTCCGCTTGGCCGCCGCTACGACGCTGGCCAAACTTGGCCGCGATGACGGATTGGATGTGATTTTGGAGGGGGCCAACTTTGATGCCGAGGATGTGAAGAACAGTGTCTTGACCTTTCTGGGTAAGGTGGCTGAGAGCCCATCTGTTGCCGCGTTTCGGCGGTTAGTGGGCGATCCATCAGAACAGCACCGGGTTGCCACGATGATCCGGGCCCAGGCGGCATTCGGTCTGGGGCAGGTTTACTCAAACCATGCCGCCGAACGATTGGTTCAGATGTTGGCTGAAGATGAACTCCCAGTCACCTTGGCTGCTGCTGCATCCATCCTCAAGGCGGTGGCCACTGGGTCTCGTGCCGCTCAACGCTGATCTAAGGCCGTCAGGCCACTATTATTCTCGGACTTGTTCGGGGTGGATTCCTGGTTGACACCGCGACAGGTTGCGGTCATCATATCGCGCTGTAAAGGCCGTAGTTCAATGGTCTTCCTGCCTTAGTCCGCGGACCGAGAGGAAATGCTGTGAGCCCACTGACCAAATCATTTGTCGTGGTGGTAACCGTGCTATCGATTCTGCTGGTGGCCGTGGTGGTACCATTCGTTGCCAAGACCCAGGACTATCGAGATCTCTTGCAGGCTGCAATCAACGATAAGGAGGCGGCGCGGCAGCGAACCCGTAACCTGCAGGCCGAGATCTCGTTGCTGCAAAGTCGCGAATCAGAGCGAGTGATTGGGCTTAACGACGAGGTAGCTGCGCTGCTTGCGGAGAACAGCGAACTGCGTGGCGAGAAGGCTCGGCTACGGGACAAGATGACTGGTCTTGACGCCGAGATCACCAACCGTGATGCAAATTTTTCCAGCCTCACAGCGTCGACGCAGCAACAGACTCGTCTTCTGGAGGAATTCACACATGAGCTGACGACCAGTCGGAACAAGCTGGTGCAGCAACAGACGCGGGTGATTGAACTAGTGGACCGCAACAACGAGTTGGCAGCCCAGATCGCCGGCTACGGCCGCCAGATCCGGCAGTTGCGAGAGAACTCGACCCGGATGCGGGACCGTACCCATCAGCTTGAGCGTGCTATTGCCAAGCTTGAGCCCGGCGTGCGCCAGATGATTTTGGAAGAAGAAGCGTCCGGAAGCACCAGCCGCATCGTGCCCCTGGTTCCGATCATTGGCAGCATTGTCTATGCCCGACCCAGCGATGAGTTCACCCTTGTGGAAGTGGATATTGGCAGTGGCGACGGTGTCGAGGAAAACATGGAATTCTTGGTGCACCGGGGCGACACGTTTCTCGGTACGCTCGTGATCATAAAGGTAGACACCGATGCTGCCGCGGGTCGAATGGAACTGATTCAGGCTGATGTGACACCGGGTGACTCCGTATTCGCTGGTCGTTTATAGCCCGTCGACTACCAAGGAGTTCGCGATGGATTCTTCTGCCAACATCTACACCGTATTATTGATGACTGCAGCCTTGGCCTTGATTGGCGCGGTGGGTTACGTGTTGGTACGCAGTAACGATCTGTTTGGCGGTAATCCCTTCTCCGTTCAGATCCAAAGCATGCTTGACAGTCTTTATTTGGCGTTCTGATCCTCGTAGCATCGGCCAGATGGCACCCCTGCCCGTCCATCCCGCAAATCTGGTTGATGCCGATGCTCAGGTCCGTTAGCGCGGGGCGGATTGGTCCCGTGAAACCCCGCTGGCAGGCGACAGGGGTTTAGCTACAATTGGGGCTTGTATCCGCCGCCAGTGAGCGGTTCGGATGGAGGCACCTTCAGCTAGGAATTCGGCGAGTTGATTTTTGATAATCTTCTAAGCTGGTTCAGCGTCGACATGGGTATTGACCTTGGTACGTGCAACACCCTGGTGTGCGTGCGCGGTGAGGGCATCGTGCTCAATGAACCGTCAGTTGTTGCCGTCAAAAAAGGCACCAACCAAGTGCTTCAGAACGGAAACGCGGTGGGGTGGGTCGCCAAGGAAATGCTCGGGAAGACCCCCGGCTCCATTACGGCCATCCGTCCCCTTAAGGATGGCGTAATCAGTGACTTCGAAATCACCGAGGCGATGCTGAGTTACTTCATCCGCAAGGTCAATGGCAAGCGTCCCTTTGTCAAGCCGCGGGTGGTCATTGCAGTTCCTTCGGGGATCACGGCCGTGGAGAAGCGGGCGGTGCTTGACTCCGCCGAGCGTGCGGGGAGCCGGCGTGTGTACCTCGTGGAAGAGCCAATGGCCGCAGGGATTGGTTCAAACCTTCCGATTGTGGAAGCCACGGCAAGTATGATCGTGGACATTGGCGGTGGTACGACAGAGGTTGCCATCATGTCTCTGGCGGATATCGCTCAGTGTGAATCGGTACGTGTCGCGGGTGACGATATGGACGAGGCGATCATCAATCACATGAAGAAGGCATACAACCTGATGATTGGTGAGCAGACAGCCGAGCGCGTCAAAATCGAAATCGGCTCGGCAGTGCCTGAGGGTGATGAGCGATCGATGGAGGTGCGGGGTCGCGACATGATTTCGGGGCTGCCTCGAAAGACAGTCATTACGGCTGAAGAGATCCGCGAGGCGTTGCAGGAACCGCTCAGTGCAATCATCGAAACCGTCACCCGAACATTAGAACGTACAGAGCCGGAACTGGCAGCTGACCTGGTGGACAACGGGATTGTGCTTGCCGGTGGTGGGGCGCTGCTGCGGGGAATCGATGTGGTGATCTCCAATGCCACCGGGCTCGATTGCCGCGTAGGGGAGGATCCCCTGACCTGTGTTGCTCGTGGTACGGCCATCTACCTTGAGCATTTGGAAGAGTGGAAGGAAACGATGGAAAGCGATCTGGATGAGGCATAATTATGCCCAGAGGTTGGCTCAATCGTCGCCATATTTTGGTGGTTGTCATCGGGATGTTGCTGGTGTCTAGCCTGCTGCCGGTTTCGGTGGCTCGCCCGATTGCCATGGTGCCTTACACGGCTGTGACTGCCGTCCTCAGTCCGATCTCCAGGGTTCTTAAGACGTTCTCCGATACCCTGCGGCCTGGTTATTCTCTGGAGATCGAAGCTGGCACATTCAATAGTCTGCGGGCTGATCGAGACCAGGCGCTCAAAACTATTCAGGAACTGGAACTGCAGATCGTTGATCTACGCGAGCGCCTCGCTCGTCTCACTGAATCAAGTGTCAGTGAAAGTCGGCAGATCGAGGCCCGCGTCATATGGTATTCCTCAGACCTTTCTAATCCGGTATTGCGTATCAACAAGGGATTGAAGGAAGGTGTGACGCCGAGCTTGGCTGTGGTCTGGGGCGTGCAGTTGATCGGGGTGGTACAGGATGCGAATCGACTCAGTGCCGAAGTCTCTCCCATTACCGCGCCGGGCACGGAGATGTGGGTTCGCGTCGTTCCACCTAATCCAAATTCGAGGCGACGGCTGGCGGGTCAATTGCGATTGTCAGATGATGGCCGCAGCTTTTATCTCGATGTTGCCCGGGATGCTCCGTTGGAGATTGGGGATCTGGCACACTTGGCGGACGCGCAGGGAATCTGGCCACCAGAAGCCAGTGGGTTTGTTGTTGGAAAGGTTCAAAAGATTTCGGATCATCCTGAACGACCGCTTTCGCTCAAGCGCGCCATCGTGCAACCCTTGTATGATCTACCCCGGCTCAGTTGGGTGTCCGTATTAGAGCCGGTCAACTGAAAGATGAATCAACCCTTGAACCGGAGGCGGTAGACAGGTCAGCAGAATGCAGAATTGGGTTACCACGATGGAATGTCAAAAACTCGCCGCTAATATTCATGCGTTTCCTGTCGGTTATTTTTTGTCTGTCGTTGTTTCACTATGAACTGGATCGCTTTTGGGATTGCCGCGTACATGTGTCTTGCCCTGGAGATGGGCCTGCGCACGTTGCTTCTGTTTCCTGGTGGAGGAGTAGGACAGGTGTCGCCAAGTTTTATGCTTGTGTTGGCGACATTTGTTGCCCTAAGGGCACCGGCGGCGATGGTGACGTGGGTGATGCTAGTGTTGGGCCTGCTGGTTGATTTGACCTCGACCACGATTGCCGATGGTCCGGTGTTGGGTCCAGCAGCGCTGGGCTACGTGCTCGGGGGTTGGGCGGTACTGCAGTTGCGGGCCATGGTATTTCGCGAGTCGGTTCTGACGTTGGCTGTCACAACTTGCATTGCGGGTGTGTTTGTCCATTTGGGAACGGTGTTTTTGTTGTCGATGCGGGGACCCGTCACGGGAGAGCCGGTCGCGAGTTTTAGTGCTGCGGATCAATTGGTACATCGATTTTTGCAGTTGCTCTATACGGTAGTCCTATCCTTGCCGGCTGGTCTGATATTGTTGCGATTGGCACCCGCCTTCGGCTTCAGATCTCGTCTGTCCAGTCGCATGGTGGAAACGGTGCGCGGCTAATCTTATTTCTCATATCCCAGGGGATGGGTTTGGAACCAACTCCAAGCACTCTGGACCATTTCGTCTAAATCGTTAATTCTCGCCTGCCAACCGAGTTCATCGTGGATTTTTGCAGCATTGGCGTACAGAATCGCCGGGTCGCCGGGTCGCCGTTCGCCGACTTCCACAGGCAACTTCAGTCCAGTCACACGACGAACCGATTCAATGACCTGCATGACACTTGTGCCTTGGCCGGTGCCAAGGTTGTAGGTCCGCCGTTCTCCGGGAGCCAGTGAGTCGAGCACCGTGGCGTGGGCGTCAATAAGGTCTTCAACGTGGATGTAATCCCGGATGCAAGTGCCGTCAGCCGTATCGTAATCATTTCCGAAGATGGTGGCGGAATCGCGGTGCCCCATCGCGGTCTGGAGTAGTACTGGGATCAGGTGAGTTTCGGGGTTGTGGTCTTCGCCAATTGTTCCCTCCTGGGCCGCGCCTGCCACGTTGAAGTAACGCAAAGCGGCATAGGAGAACTGATCATCGGTCTGGGCGTGGTCCGATAGGATACGCTCGACGAATAGTTTGGACCATCCATACGGATTGATTGGCCGCTGCACTTCAGTTTCGACAATGGGTACGTTTTTTGGGATTCCGTAGGTGGTGCAGGTAGAACTGAACACAAACCGTCTGATCCCAACTTGGGCCATAGCAGCGAGAAGATTGATCGATCCAACGGTGTTGTTTTGAAAGTAGTTCAGCGGTTGATCAACCGATTCACCAACATAAGCGAGACCCGCGAAGTGCATCACTGCTTCGATTCTGTGTGATTCCAACACATTGGTCAGCCCCTGGGCCGTGCGTAAATCGATCGGGTAAAAAGGCACCTGAGTTGGGATCGCGGCGCGGTGACCACGAAACAGATTGTCAATGACCACAACGTGGTGACCACCATCGCAGAGGCGTTTGACTGCGTGGGATCCGATGTAACCGGCGCCTCCTGTGACCAAGATATTCATAAGCATACGCAGGTGAGTGGGTATCGGATCAGGGTTATCCAACGATTCAAGGGGACCAGGCACCCCAGGGGGATGCTTAGGTGGCGTCAGACACATCTGTTGGCTTATGGCGCCCGATTAAATCTACCGCCATGGTCACGGCAAATCCCGCTAGGATCAAGGCAAGGGCGCCGCCGACCTGCAATTTTCGGGGTACGAATGCCTCGACCGGATAGTCGCCCGGTTCCACAGAATCACCGGTACCCTGGTAGATTAATTTCTGTTTGCCATTGGTCTGGGGAAGAACAATTTTTTGACCCTTCAGGGTATCGTTGACCTGGGGCCGAACTCCTGCAACGAATGGGTAAAGGCCTATCACGGCACCCAATAGCAGGCCAAGTAGCACGCCCAATGTCAGCCGTGACTGGTGTTCGAGCAGCCACTTGAGCAGGTTGCTGACCAGGAGCACCCCGAGGATGACTCCCAGTCCGACCGGAAGGATCAGGCTGACCAAGATTGATATTAGCAGGTCGGTATTACCTGATTTGATCGCCTCCTTGAGGCTGTCGATTCCTGCCAGGATTGGTACGTACACACCTATAGCCAGAAGCAGGTAGCCACCACTGACACCGGGCAGGATCATGGCACTGGCTCCGGCTGCTCCAGCCAATAGCATGAAACCGAATCCGCTGTTGTCTACAGATCCTCCTCCGCCGCTTTGCATAAATGACAGGAGGGCCATGCCAACGAATCCGGCCAGAGTCCCGATCCAAACTCCAGTTGTGCGATGGTCTATCAGTCTCCATATCACCGGCACGCCGCCAAGGGTCAGCCCGATGAAGAGGCTGTACATGATCCAACGATGGTGGATGATGAGATCCTTGACCGGCCCGGCTAGGGTCACGACTACCACTGCGGCGGCGGCTGCGACACAAACAAGTACTACTGATGCCTGCCGGGTAAATCGCAGCGTGGTCACTTGTCCGATTGCGCTGATGAATCGAGGGTAGATCCCGGCCGCTAGAAGCATGGTGCCACCGCTGATTCCCGGTACCAGGTTGGCCAGACCCATTAGGACCCCACCGATTGTGCTGCGCAGGGCCAGCAGGCCTATGGGTGTCTGATCATCGCCGGTGAGGATTGGGGCGTGGCCGTCTCTTGACTTGGTGCAACTCATTTTGAAGGGTTGTTCTCGATCTGGGTCGCGATGTCGGCGCACGACTTCATTTCGCCGGATTTAAGTCGGCGCACGTAGTCTTTGGTCAGGCTTGCCAGCTTTGGAGACAGAATGATCATTCCCAGAATGTTGGGATAGGCCATGGAGAGAATTAGCAGGTCCGTGAATCCGAGCACATTGCTTATGCTGACCATGGGGCCCAGAAACACGAATATAAGAAACACGATGCGATATGGCCAAATCCCTGCCTTACCAAATAAGTACTCGCTGGCCCGTTCGCCGTAGTAGCTCCAAGAAATCATCGTAGAGTAGGCGAAGACGAAGACGGCGATGCAGAGCAGGAAGGGTAGAAACCCGTGCAAGGTGCCGAAGGCTTCCGCAGTCATCACTGCTCCACGCACCCATCCGTCTGCCCCGACGAGGGCGGCTTCTTCGATCTGTCCTCGTGTAATCAGGATTGTCATCGCGGTCATACTGCAGACGACGATGGTATCGATGAACGGGCCAATCATGGCGACGACGCCTTCTCGAATCGGCTCGTTGGTTCGAGCAGCGGAGTGTGCGATTGCCGCAGAGCCGAGCCCTGCTTCATTAGAGAAGGCCCCTCGCGTGACACCGGTGACAAGGATGCCGATGACCCCTCCCCACCCTAGGGCTTTGACGTTAAATGCTTCTGTAAAGATGGAGGCGAACATGCCCGGCACGTCCGCAATGTTAGCGCATAGTATTACCAGACATACGAGGCAATAGAAGATACACATCGCGGGGACGATCTTGCTGGTGACCTCACCGATCCGCTTGATTCCTCCGACCACCACTAAGCCGACGAGTACCGCCATGATCATCCCAAGGAGCCATGCGTATTCCTTGGTGCCGTCGAGGGCCACGAATGAAATGATCTCTGCGGTTTGGTTGGACTGGAACATGTTGCCCCCGCCCAGTGACCCCGTGATGGCGAAGAATGCGAACAATACCGCCAGGACCTTTCCAAAAGGCAGCCCGAAAGCCTTCCCCAGCACATCCTTCATTCCCTCGGACAGATAGACCATTGGCCCGCCAAGTACGTGGGTGCGTTCATCCTTTGTCTCGATCTTTCGGTAGATCTGCGCGAGTGAGCAAGAGGAGAATTTAGCGCACATGCCGAAGAAGGCGACGACCCACATCCAGAAAACAGCGCCGGGGCCACCGGTGCTGATGGCCAGCGCCACGCCGGCGATATTGCCGAGGCCCACGGTTGCGGATAATGCCGAAGTTAGGGCTTGGAAATGTGTGATTTCTCCATGGTCCTCCGGGTTATCGTATTTGCCTCTGAGCACCTGGACGCTGTGCATGAACAGACGAATGTTGATGAACCCAAACCGAATTGTGAAATAGACGGATCCAAGCAGGAGAAATATGACGATCGTTGGCACACCAGGGCCATCTTTCACCGGTTTCCCCTGCTCATTGACTTTCGGGGCGCCAGTGTCGTCGTCGATTACTTGGTGCTTGAATGCCCCGAACGAGACATCAAAAAAGAGCTTTGGTTCCAGCCAGCGATTCACAACTGCGAACCATCCATCCACCCTATCTTGAATCTGTAACGAGGTAGATTTCGTTTCCGCTGAAACCTCAGATGGAGGTAAGTTTGTTTCTTCCTGGCCGCGTGCCGTCGTGGTCAGGACAAATGCCACGCATGTGATTGCAGCTAAGAAGGGCATATGCCATACGCTTGATCGGGATCCTGTCACAAGTCCATCCTCATTAAGGGAGTAAAGGAACAGGCGGGAAAGTCATAGGCCAGTCGAAGTGACTCGAATGGGGCTTGCCGTGCTCACGAATCGTGGATAGCCCAGACGTTTTGTTACCAACGCATTGAGTTGGAGCAGGATAGAGGTGACCTGCTCGTCGTCCCGGCGGGCAATGATCTGGCCATGGAACTGGGCTTCGATCAACTTGTCGCTGAATGTCGAAGAGCGATCCGCAAGGCGCAAGGTGGCTTGCCAGATACGTAATGCGAGTCGATCAGCACCAGGGTCGCTATCAAGGTAGAGGTACCCGGCGCCGGTATATACGCCGACCTGGTTCTGCTCGTCATCGAACACCATGTACCGCATCATCATGTTTGTGGCATTGGGTGTGATAGGGGTTTTGGCTGCAATGGGGCGCCATCTCAGCCTTAGGGTGATGGCTTGTATTGGCGTCTCGATGGAACCGTTGATCAGGAGAACGGTGAAGTGGTTGGCTGTATCGAATCGATACAGACAAGTATCAAAGCTGTCGACCACAGTGGTTTCGGGAGAGAATTGACTGCTGATTTCGAGCGAAGCACCGGGTTCATCCATTACGGGAAGTCGTGGCCATGCACTGCAGGCAGCAGTGGTCATCGCGATGGCCGCTAAGGCCAACCAACTTCCATGTTGGATTACTCGATGTCTCACGTGGTTTTAGGTATTGATCGGGGTTGTACGCTCACCGGGCGGGGTGGGGTGAGCAGCATCTAAATCGGGTCGGCTCAGACCCAGGCAGCCGAGCGTGTTGCGTTCGATGATCGAACGCAACAGTTCGCGTGGGATGTTGGGCAGGTGGGTGCCTTGGGTCAAGGTATTGGTCGAATAGATAGTGATCATAGCATCGGCGGGACGACAGAACGGAAATCCTGATCCAAAGACAAGTTGAGCAGTGGCCTGCTGGTAGTAGGCCATCAGCAGGGCGTTATGTAGCTGCCAAGGGCTCAGTACCAGTGAGGACAGGTCAGCATAGATCGTAGGATGCTTGCCGATCAGTGCCAAGCCCTCCATGATCCAGGGATCGCCGAGTGACGAGATCACGATTCGCAGTTGCGGAAAGCAGCGAGCGACCTCATCCAGCAGGTGCGGTTGGGCGAATTCCATCTTTACCTGGCGGGCCGAGATCGTGTTGGAGTCAAAGTACACGGGTACGGCTCGCGCCTCGCATGCTTGATACAGTGCCATTGCGCGTGAGTCAGCCGGATGAAAACCCGCGGCAGCGGGGCTGAGCGTGACCCCTGCCAGTCCCAGGTCGAGCCCTTGTGCAAGCCGGTCAACTGGGTTGCCGACAGTGGGATCAATACCCATGAATCCAAGATATTTCTTTGGGTTCCGTTTGGACCATGAGGCGACTTTTTCCGGCCCGATCACTACGTCGAGCAGGGAGCTTTCAAACCCGTGGATTACCGCACAGCCAACATCAGCCATGGCTTCGTCGTGGGCGTCAGTCGAGCCATCCGGCCAGACGTAGGGATGCCCACGGCGGCGGCGCATCTGCTCCTGGATTGCTTCGCCCAGTTGCGCATCGGATTCCCAGACACGCGTTTTTAGATCGACGATCATAGTGGCAATATAGTACCCAATTGACAACGCCTCAAACTTCCCCGTGCGGGTATCCCATGACAGCAGGCGGTGGTTCTGGTCTCTTCAATTACCCGCGATGGCCGCCACGATCTATGCGTTCTTGGTGTCGTATTCTGCTGCCGAGAGCAGTTTACCGAGTTGGCCCAGATCTTGGGGTTGCACCCGGATGATCCAACCGCTGTCCCAGGGATCTTCGTTGATCAAGGCTGGACTGTCGAGCACTTTTTCATTGATAGTGACAATCTGCCCGTCTATGCCACTGTACAGATCACTAGTCGCTTTGACCGATTCAATCTCGCCAAATGGCTTGCCGTTCGCGATGGCTCCAGCCGGATCGGTGACATCGATATACGTAATGTCAGCCAGTTCATCAACCGCGAACCGGCTGATGCCCACAATGATCTGATCGTCATCCAGCTTGAACCACTCGTGGGATTCCAGGTATCGCCGATCATTCGGTGAAGCCATTCCTGTTGCTCCTGTTCTATTTGGTGTCGGCTCGGTTCCAAGGGCCAGATGTTATGCGGCTGGCGATTGAACTGTGACGTATCATGATTCAATTTGTCTTATCACAACCCGAAATCAGCACCGGGCGGCATCCCTTCATTGCTGCGTCATCGCCTCTGCCAAGATTTCTGACGTACTGGCACGCATGATTCTGGGGTCTACCATCTGTCCCGATTGGAGAGTAGTGCGGACCTCCTTTCCAGAAATGAATACGGGTTTTTCGTCTTGATGGTTTGACATCAGGTCCACGCGGCCGATCGATTCGTAGAAGGCGGCGAATCCGACCTTCACTGGTTCAATCAGCAATTGGCCTTCCAGGTTGTCAAAGATCTCCTGAGCATCAAAATCACCCCAGATCGCAGATCCATCGTGATACGGTGCATCGGCGTGCTTGCGTCCGATGATAATATGGGTAAATCCCATATTCTGGCGGTAGATCGCGTGCATAATGGCTTCAGCAGGTCCGCCATAGAACATCTTGATGTCTAGTCCCATCAGCAGTACCCGATCAGGTACGCTGCCGCCGATCCGGCTCCAGAGCTCAGCGTCACTATCGCCATCGCCCAACTCGCAGCTCATGATCAGCCGTTCATAGGTGCGCATCCGGATGTCTGCGCTGACATCATCACTTTTGGTTTCGCCGACCAGAGGATTCAGAATCGCTCCAGCATTCTTACCTTGCTGCAACAGGGTTTCCAGTCCGTAGACCATGGCATACTCGTGCGCACGGTGCAGTGGATTGCGGGTCTGGAATGCAACTGCCGCGTCCCACCCTTTTTCAGCGAGGCGCTCACGTACCTGGCGCGGCTCCAGCAGATATTGGTCGAAGGCGCCGACTGACGGTCGCGGCAGGACTTCGAGGGGACCTCCAACCAGATGCGTCTTGGTGGCGTCGGCCTCTAGAACCATATCTGCGCCTGGATGATCGAGGCGGTCGGTACCATAGACGCTCTGGAGGTAACGCGGCTTGTCCCATTCAAAGATCGATTCGATCTTGAGAGTGGCAACGATCTGGCCTGAGGGATTGATTACGGCCACTTTTTGGTCAGGTCTGAGGGATTGTGCCAACTCGGTGTCGATTGGCAGGGCCAATGGGATGGTCCAAGCCAGTGGTTGGCCATGGCTTTGTAATTGTTGGTGGTCAAGGACATAATCGAAGGTCGCCTGGACCATTGGGCCTATAAGCGGGCTAAGCGTACCATCGGCGATGCGGTAGATGGTCGACAGGTCGGCCCAGCTAACCGGTAGTTTCGGCAGGTTTGCAGCTTGAGCGTGTAGAGACTGCGGCTCAGAGCTGAACCTGTTGACCACCGTACCGCCGTGGGGGGAAATCAGACCGGGGCAATCCAAAACAATGCTCCTTTATCATGGGGTGCTCATTGTTCTACCGTTTCCGAATAGTGATTTTAGTGGAGGACCCCGTTCCTAGCAATTAATCATTGCCTGTGGTGATTTAAGCTATTATCCTAATCTGGTTCCGCTAGCATCGCGATGCATCATGGCCGCCATGCTCGATCTGTGAGATTCACCCGCCTATATGGTGGACAGGACTTCGGACCGGTCGTGAACTCGGAGCATTCTGCCGGCTCGGTATATGGAGTGGGGCCAGAATCTGATTGGAGATCTTTATGCAAAAACTCCTGATTGCCACCATCATGGCCCTCGGTGTATTCCACCCTGCTTATGCTGGACCGCCGGGCGATCGGCTTTTGGACGAGGTGATTAGCGCTTATCGTGAATCAAAACGCTACTCGGCTGTCCTGACTTTTCGTGTTATTGTTCAGGAGGGCCGCTGGAACCGACAGCAAACTGGCCAAATCTTTATCGAATTCGAACGCGATAGCGGCAGTGTGCGGATCAAGATTGACAAACCCGCGTTATACGTGGTGGTTAAGGATGGGAAACTCTTGGCCAAGATGAGCCTGTTGCCAGACAAGCATGTCGAGAAAGCAGCACCGAATCCGTTGACCTACCGGGAACTGATCGAATCCCTAGATTTTAATGGTATGTTCCCTTTGGCGGATGAGCCAGTCCTCATCGATCTGGCTATGCTGCTGTCAGACAAGCCGATCGAGGAAATTAGTCAAGGTTCAGCGGATTCAGCGACACCATTGCCGCCAGATTCAGGAGATCCAATGTCACGGCCCAGACTTGAGTTCGGCATTCAAGGCGGCAAAACCACGCTCAGCATCGATCCCGAGACCAGGATGATCACGCGGGTAGTGATCGATCAATCGTCGGGATTGATGGGGCCCGATGATTATCTGAGATTTGAGTACGACTACAACATTCGTGCAAGCAATACGCCGACGGGCGAAGATGTTTTTGGGTTCGATACATCAACGCCATCATTTGCATCTTTTCAGGCGATGGCGATCAGTGGTTCAGCACCACAGAACCCGTTACTTGGCAAGCAGGTTACAGGCATTGAACTGGTAACTCTCAGTGGCGAGCAGGTCAATCTTCTGGAGCAATCGCCGCACGGACTGCTTGT
>CAUZOD010000043.1:0-14456 GCA_963581115.1 Phycisphaerae bacterium
TTGCCGCCCAGTCTCGGCTCGATCCCATGCCATAATCTAAACCCGCCAGCACCACCAAAGGCACCCCCTGGCCCTGGTAAGCTATTGCCGCGTCGTAGATGAAACATACCTGTCCCACCCGAACTTCCACATCACCCGCCGTGGGTGGTATGCCTTCTATTGCTTGAGGTTCATCGACACTGCCGTAGTACGTTGTGTAGCCACCTTCCATGCCTGAGGCAAGCTGGTTGCGAACCCGGATATTTCCAAAAGTGCCGCGCATCATCACCTCGTGATTGCCGCGCCGTGAACCGAAACTGTTAAACATACTCGCCGGCACGCCGTGATTGGCCAAGTAGCGGCCTGCAGGACTGTCCTTGTGGATCGCGCCGGCCGGGCTGATGTGATCCGTGGTCACTGAATCGCCCAACTTGACAAGACAACGTGCACCGAGAATCGGCTTGATGGGCTTGGGCTGTGATTCCAGACCAATGAAAAATGGCGGTTCCTGCACATAGGTAGATTCAGAATCCCATTCATAAAGCTCTCCGGTCGGAGACTCTATCGATCGCCAGTCATCTGAACCTTCAAACACATTGGCGTACTTCTGGCAAAATTGCTCACGCGTAACACATGATTGAACCAATCGCTGAACCTCCTTCTGACTCGGCCAGATATCCTTCAGGTATACATTGGAACCATCGGACGCACGGGCCAGCGGATCATGCTGTAGATCGAGATCAACAGTCCCAGCGATCGCATACGCGACCACCAATGGGGGAGATGCCAGATAATTGGCCCTCACATCGGGATTGATCCGTCCCTCGAAATTGCGGTTACCCGATATAACGGAACACACCACAAGATCGCTGTCATGGACCGCATCACTGATCGGTCCCGGCAACGGACCAGAGTTGCCAATACAGGTTGTGCAGCCATAACCAACAAGATGGAACCCCATTGCCTCAAGATCTTCAGTTAGGCCGGCCTTCGCGTAGTACTCCGTAACCACCTTGGATCCCGGTGCCAAGCTGGTCTTGACCCATGGCTTACGGGTCACGCCCAGCTGCCTGGCCTTCTGAGCCACCAGACCCGCGTCCAGCATCACCTCAGGATTGGACGTGTTTGTGCAACTGGTGATCGCAGCTATCACAACCGCACCGTGCTTGAGTGCAAATGTCCGACCCTCCAACTCCACGAGCGTCCCCTCCACACCTGGATCCATCTCGACCACCGCCATGGAGTCGGAGCGCAGACCGATTGGATCACCGGTGCCAGCTATTGACTTTTCCGGCGCCGCCTGTTTCCCAAATGTCGAGGCAAGCTCACCTTGCCATTTCTCGCGCATGTCAGATAGGCACACACGGTCCTGGGGTCGCTTTGGCCCGGCCAGAGCCGGCTCGATAGAAGCGAGATCCAACTCCAATTGGGCGCTGTAGTTGACTTCTCGCCCCTCATCGCGCCACAGACCATTGGTCCTGCAGTATTGCTCCACAGTGTCAACCAGTGCGGGGTCGCGACCGGTTAGGCGCAGGTACGTAGTGGTCTGCTCGTCTACCGGGAAAAACCCCATTGTTGCTCCATACTCTGGAGCCATATTGGCGATGGTGGCACGGGTCGCCAACGGCATCGGAGCCAGACCCGGACCATAAAACTCGACGAACTTGCCGACCACCCCGTGACCGCGTAGCAATTCAGTAACGCGAAGTACGAGATCGGTCGCCGTAGCACCTTCCGGCAAGTGCCCTATGAGCTTGACCCCCACGACCTCCGGGATAAGCATGTAAATGGGCTGGCCGAGCATGACCGCTTCGGCCTCGATCCCCCCCACGCCCCAACCCACTACACCTAAGCCGTTAATCATCGTGGTGTGGCTGTCCGTACCCACCAAGGAATCAGGGCAAAGGATCAACTCATCGGTCTTGGACTTTAGATCGGGGGAAGAACTCCAAACGACCTTGGCCAAATACTCGAGGTTGACCTGATGTACGATGCCCGTGCCCGGAGGCACAACGTGAAAATTGTCAAAGGCCTGTTGCCCCCACTTTAGAAAACGATAACGTTCATTGTTGCGATCGAATTCCTTCTGAGAATTGATTGTCAGCGCCATACTCGAGGCGAATGCATCCACCTGCACGGAATGATCAATGACCAGATCACAAGGAACCAACGGGTTGACCTGCTTGGCATCTTCTGTCTGACCAGTCATTCGCACGAGAGCCGCACGCATCGCAGCCAGATCAACCACCGCAGGCACCCCCGTGAAGTCCTGCAACACGACGCGCCCAGGCATAAAAGGTATCTCTACCGGCTCCACGTTCTTAGCGTCATAGCTGGCCAATGCCAGCACATGCTGCTCGGTCACGACGTATCCATCGAAATGTCGCAGAGCCGCCTCCAAGAGCACTTTGATCGTATAAGGCAGCCGATCCACTTCCCCTACCCCGCGGCAAGCATCAATCTGGTAGATAGTTCGATCACCCAATGCGGTGGCCAAAGACTTTCGGGCCTTGAATGGATCAGACTTGACCGAGGCCATGGGAACTCCTTCCGCTTCAGTTCGATGGATTCATTGGTTGCCAGTGCGACTCTGAATTCTACCGGCCACGGCGTGGCAGTCACGATCAAGTCCAAAAAAACCTCGACCACCAGAGCTAAAGGCTACCAACCCGGTCCCTGAAGATTGATTGGGCCTGTAGGCCAGCAACCAACCGCCGGGTAGCGCATCAAGACCGATTGCCAGAAAGCTGGGACATCAGGAGCCTCCTTCGACCGGTTGACCACGGAGTTGCCCACGACGCATGCTTCAAGCCGCTCGTAGAAGGGGCGGATTGCTTCGGTCGTCTGAAACAGACAGAATCGGGCTTGGCCGTCATCCAACCGCTCAAAGGCAATACGAACGATTGCGGCGCCCAAACCCCGGCCGCGTAAATCGAGTTGTAACGCTACCCCCGACAACGCCATCACCGTCATCAATCCCTCGCTAGTAACCACATCGCGGAAAAAAGTTTCAGCTTTGGCAACAATCCGATCACCGTCGTACAGCAGGTAACACCGAGGCGCAAGATTGGCCGACTCCAATAGTAGTACTGCGCGGCGACGGGCCACAACATCCTCTAGCGTCCGCCCGGGCCGTGTAAACACCTCATGGTGTAACTGAGCTATCTCGTAGAACTGGGATTCGCCCATCCCCTGCCCGTCCAATGTTTCCAAGCGAAACGGATCCCAATCCATACGCTAATTGTACGATTTAGCCCAGCGATGTGAATCGGCACACGAATCCTATTGGCACAGGATGGTAGAGCTGGCAAGGGTAAAATTGACTGATGACCGATCCACAGTCCCCCATCGTGATTCTCGGCCCGACCGCCGGCGGCAAGAGTACACTGGCTGTCGAGTTAGCTGAACGGCTCACACCGGCCGCTGAATTGATCAGTGCCGACTCGATGCAAGTCTACCGACAACTCAACGCCGGCACCGCCAAACCTTCTGCTGAACTTCGGCAACGTGTTGTCCATCACCTAATCGACGTGGTCGAACCAACGCAGCCATTTACAGTCCACAACTGGCTGGAACAGGCCCAAAAACTGATTAGGAAGCTACCCGCGGCGGGCAAACGCCCGGTCGTGGTCGGAGGCACTAATCTCTACATCCAAGCCCTACTGGAAGGTCTGTTCGACGGCCCCGGGACAAACCTAGCCTTCCGTGCCACGCTGGCAGGGATTCAGACTGCCGATCTGCATCTACAACTGATGTCGGTAGACCCGGCCGCCGCCCGCCGAATCCACCCCCACGACCGTAAGCGGATCGTCCGTGCCCTAGAAGTCCACCAGGCCACAGGGCAACCAATCAGTCAGTGGCAGACCCAATGGCCAGAGCACAGGCCTCGACCCGATGGCCCTATCGATGCCACACTCGAATCACAATTTATCCTCATTGGTCTGGCTTGGCCCACCGACACTATAAACGGGCGAATCAACGCTCGGGTCAAACAGATGTTCCAGCCGCCAGACGGCATCGAATCACTACCACAGGAAACTCGCCGCCTAGAAGCAGCCGGGTTGTTGGGGCCACAGGCACGCCAAGCTTTGGGCTACAAGCAATGCCTGGCCGCCCAGCGTGGCGAACTGACCCTCACACAAGCAATGGAAAAGACACAAATCCTCACCCGCCGTTTCGCCAAGCAACAGCGCACGTGGTTACGCCGCTTTCACACGGCGAGGTGGATCGACACCTCAAACGGCTCCGTGCCGCAGTGGATTGCCCAAGCACTTCAGCTTGTAAACAATTGACCAGAAATCTAGTTTCCGAGCACACCACCAGCCATTTGCTGCGATATAGGGCGGTGAGCGCCGTTCAGGAGTTGGGTTGCGCCCAAACTCCAGATATCCCTCATCAATTTTTAATCTTAAAAAGATATAGGATATTGTTTACACTGACTTTAAAATATATATTGACTTTCTCTGCTGAGGATGCTCAAGTATTCGGCCAAGTTCGTGCGATGGAAGGGGATACTAAAGAAGCTGGCGATCGACTGGAATACGATGGCAAAAAAAAAGACGAAAAAACGGTCTGGGGCCACGACCAAACTCTCTCCCAAGAGATCAGGTGATCACCGCCAACGCCCAGCCCAAGTTGCTAATGCCACAGGCAAGCATCTCGTCATCGTCGAGAGCCCCACCAAAGCCAAAACAATCAACCGTTACGTGGGTAGTGACTACGTGGTCATGGCCAGCGTGGGACATGTTCGCGATCTACCCCTTCGTGCGCCCAAGGGGACCAAGATGCCTGTCCCCGGTGTGGATCTTGAGAACAACTTCAAGCCTACCTACGACATTCTTCCCGACAAGAAAAAGACAATCCGCGAACTGCGCCAAGCGGCCAAGTTGGCCGCAGACGTCTGGTTCGCCACCGACCTCGATCGCGAAGGCGAAGCCATCGCCTGGCACCTTGCCGAAGCACTCGACGTGCCGCTGGAACGTTCCAAGCGTGTCGTCTTCAACGCGATCACCGAAAGCGAGATTCAGAACGCCTTCGCCCACCCACGCCTGATCGACAAACACCGGGTCAACGCACAACAGGCTCGTCGCATTCTCGACCGCATCGTGGGCTACCAGGTTTCCCCACTGCTCTGGAAGAAAGTGGGCGGCGGTCTTTCCGCGGGGAGGGTGCAGTCGGTGGCCGTGCGGATCGTCGTGGAGCGCGAACGTGATATCGAAGCGTTTACCCCCGAAGAATTCTGGAAGATCAACGCGTTGCTCACCGTAGATCTCGGCAAGGCTTCCACCCTGGCCGAGGATTGGCAGAAATGGCTGGCCGAAGCGGAAGAGGGGAAGAACCGTCCGCTGACCCAGCAGATGGCGTGGCTGGGTCCCCGCCCAGCGTTCAAGGCCGAACTCATCGAAGTGGACGGACAGCCTTTCAAGTGCGATCAACACGCCGCCGCACTAGCCGTCGCGGAAAAAATCGGCTTCGTCGTTGACGACACACGCAAGACGGAAGAGCCCAAGGCCAAGGGACCGGCGCGATCCCGATGTGCTTACGTGGGTCACGTCGAAAATCCGCCGCCCTACCGCGTGCGCGATGTGCAGACGAAACGCACTCAGAACCGCCCCTCGGCCCCCTTCATCACCAGCACGCTGCAACAGACGGCAGCGCATCGATTCGGATATCCGCTGCAGCGCACGATGCGGGTGGCGCAGCAGCTTTACGAAGGCATCGACATCCGCGGCCAAGAAGGCCAGCTCGGACTGATCACTTACATGAGGACCGATTCGATACACCTCAGCGGCGAATCGCTGGAAATGGCGCGTACTTTCATTCAGCGCGAATGGGGCAACAAGTATCTCCCCGCCAAGCCGAACACGTACACCTCCTCGAATCGCTCGGCGCAGGAAGCGCACGAGGCGATCCGTCCCACCGACGTGACCATCACGCCCAATCGCGTGCGTGGCGAACTGACCGACGATCAGTTCCGCCTCTACCAGCTCATCTGGGAACGCTTCCTTGCCTGCCAAATGGCGCCCGCGGCATGGGATCGCACGACGGTCCTGATCGACGTGGGAAAGGGCAACGCCCCTACCGCCACCCTGCGGGCCCGGGGACGCCAACTCGTCTTCGACGGCTTCTACAAGACCGTCGGTATGCCGACCTCCGGTGCCGACGAGGACGCGGCATTGCTGCCACCGCTGGAGGCAGGTACACCGACGGCACCATTCGTCATTGACCCGGTCCAGCATTTCACCAATCCACCGTCGCGATACAACGAAGCATCGCTGCAGAAGAAACTGGAAGAAGAGGGGATCGGACGGCCCAGCACCTACGCCCAGATCATCGGCACGATTCAGAATCGCAAGTATGTCGAGCCCGTGGCCCCCGGCGACCGCCGTCTCCGAGCCACCGACCTGGGAACAGTTGTTACGACCATGCTCGTGGACGCCTTTCCGAAAGTCATGGACATCGCCTACACGCGGGACATGGAAGACGAACTGGACAAGATCGAGTCTGACCACCATGACTGGATATCGATGCTTCACGCCTTCTACGTCCCCTTCAAGGAAAGCCTTGAACGGGCACACGAAGAACTGACCCATGCAAAGGCCGAAAGCCACCCTGCTCCCCATACATGCCCCAAGTGTGGGGCGGAAACCGAGTATCGTTTCGGCCGCAACGGGCGATTTCTCAGTTGCACCGCCTATTTTGTGCCCCCCGAACCCGTCAAGCTGAAACAGTATCTCCGCCAGAAGTTCCTGCTCTACAAGGCGAAAGGCAAGGCCCGTCCCAAGATCGCCAGTGAAGACGGCAAGACGAAGGTCGGCTGGACCACGCTGACGTCCGAGCAGAAAGAAAAGTTCCAGAAACTGTCAGACAAGATGCCGCAACCTTGCAAATACACCGCGCCGATCGATGCCGAGGGCAATCCCATTGAGCCGCAGGTGTGCAACATCATCTGTCCGGTCTGTGGCGGTCCGATGACCAAGCGAGTCGGCCGGTTTGGACCATTCCTGGGTTGTGCCGACTATCCCACATGCAAGGGTATCGTCAACATTGATCCGAAGAAGCACACCATCAAACTGCCCAAACCACCACCCTTGCTGACGGAACTTCTTTGCCCCAAATGCGAGAAACTGTTGAACATGCGGCGGTCAAAGCGGGGACCGTGGCTCAGTTGTTCCGATTTTCCCAAGTGCAAGGGACGCGGGCGCTGGGCCGATGTGGCTGATGACAAACGTCAAGCGATTGAGCAAGCATGGCAACAGCACTGCAAAGCCAACCAGCCGCCCAAAATCACGAACACCGACGGAGATATCATTCCGGAGGGGTACACCCCACAAATCGGGCTGAAGATGAAAGCCGTTCTGGTAACATCTCTCTAGATACGGCCAGTTCTGATGCAGCTTGAAACCGCTGCTCAGCGGACCAGTCCATCGAACCCTCCAAATGATACCGTCAAGGTGTAAACTGCGCTCGATGCGGTGTCCAATGGTTCTGTGCCAGGCCCGGCGCGGAGCGGCACTGATCGCCATTGGCGCGATCATCGGCTGCGGTGCGTGGTCAGTCTTCGCAATGTACGCCACCACCATCGATCGCAACCGATCACCACAGACACAATACATTGATCAGATGCACCAGTGGTTGGAACCGGTGCCAAAGATCATGAGTGGGGACCATCAGATTGAGCTCCGCGAAGCTTGGAATTCACGTTCCGATCGCCAACCCGTCGCGGCATATGTACTGGCGCCCATTGGCGTCAGCCGCACCTCCGGTTCCCGCTGGGTATTGCTCTGGGACCCAGCAGGTGTGGATTTATCGCCGGGCAAACCGCCCTGGGTGCTCCGGGCCGAATTGGGCGGCCACATGTGGCTGCTGGAGTATGTCGATTGAACGACCTGCTGATGGTGAGTCTGGCCCTAGGCACAGCAGCCGCAATCGGCGTGGCAATTTTGGCCCGCCTCTGCAAAGCACCGGACCAGCCGTGGCTGCTGCTCGTACCGGTTGGTGCAGCAATGGGGATTGCACTGACATCTGTAACAATGCTTCTGTGGCTGGTACTACCAGAGGGACTGGACTATGTGAAGATTGAAATGGGCCTCGCAATCGTGATCGTTGCTACGCTATGGCGAGGCTCCCGCGAACCGGCTGCTGGCACTGACGAACCGGCCGTGCTGCGCCGGTTCGGGCTGATCTCGCTGGCAGTGATGATCATTGCCGGCGGATGGGCCACCGCATCAATGGTCCAGCATTTTTCTGCCAATCCCTACGGCCAATGGGACGCCTGGTCAATGTGGAACCTCAAAGCGAAAATTCTGCATGCCGGTGGAGATAGTTGGGCCATCCGGTTACGTGACGGATCCCCGCATCCAGATTACCCGCTGCTGCAGCCCGCATCGATTGCCCGGCTCTGGAAATACGCGGGAACCGATTCCCATCATGGACCTCAAGCGTTCGCGGTGGCGTGTCTACTGCTGACTGTATCGGTGACGGTCGGGGGTGTTTGGCACCTGCGGGGCATGCTGCTGGGCGCCGCTGCGGGACTGGCGACTTGTGCCTCCAGCATGGTCTTGCGCGAAGCCCGCTCCCAGTATGCAGACATGGCTCTGGCAATGTTCAGCACAGCTGCCTGCGCATCACTGGCTGTGGCCATGCACAATGCTGCACCAAGAGGGTGCCTGTTTATCGTCGCCGGTTTCATGGCTGGTGCGGCCTGCTGGACCAAGAACGAAGGGCTAGCCTTCGCTGCTGCTCTAGGGATGGCGATTGGCCTTGGAACATTGATTGCGTTCGGTTGGCGCCGGGGGGCAATGTGCCTAGTCTATTATCTTCTGGGACTGGTGCCGCTGGTTGTGGTTACCCTGACGTTCAAGGCCACGGTCGCAGGTCACAGTGACCTATGGCCAGGCCGAGCTTGGAGCGATGTGGTTGCACTGCTGACCGATCCACAACGCCACGCACGAATTGCACGAATGGCCAGCTTCGTATGGCGCCATGGACCGAACTTTTGGGTGACCTGTGCCATGCTCAGTTTGCCTATCCTGATTGGGCCGGCATTGGACCGACGAGCACTAGCCACTACTGCGATGATCGGCACAACACTAGGAATACAGTTGGTCCTGATCTACGGCGTATACCTTATGACACCACATGATCTGGGCTGGCATTTGGTTGCATCCGCCGATCGCCTATTTGTTCATCTGTGGCCCACAACCGTTCTCTTGCTATTCGTGTTTCTGCGCCCACCAAAACAATGGTGGTGCCATAGGTTCCAGCAGGCTGAACCTTGACATAACACTTTGAAGCTTTAGCCGCCGCGGCCACATGCGCTGGTTGGACTCCAGACCCTCTGCATAAACGAATTGATCCGATCAACGGCCTTGTGCAGTCCGGCGCATACCGTGCCTGTAACGCTGGCCCAAACCGTAACCCAAATGCTGCAGCCAATCGTTAAAACGGGGAAACAAGCGATGGTTAAACCAAGCCCAGCGGCCCAGCGGCGTCATAATAACAATACCGCGATTGCGACAAATCGCGTCTATGGTTCGCCGAGCCACGGCTTGTGGAACACAGGTAATCCAACGCGGTGGTGTTCTTGGACCACAGCCCGGAGGGGTATGCATGGTGTTGAAGAACTCGGTGTCCCGCACGAATCCCGGACAGATTGCACTGAACCCCAATCCAGTGCCTGCATACTCGATCCGTAATGACTGTGTCAGCCCGACCAAAGCAAACTTAGTTGTTTGGTACGCCGTCTGATTGCGGTAGGTCACCAATCCAAACATGGAACAGATGTTGGCCACATGCGCTGACGGCTGCTGTTCCAGCAGGGGCAGGAGGCTGCGAATCAAACGGATTGGAGCGTGCAGGTTAAGTGCCAGGATCTGGTCCCACTGCTCCACCGTCATGTCACGCGTCGGCCCGTAGTAGCCGATGCCGGCATTGTTGACCAAGATGTGCAGTTCGCCCCAGTGTTGCCCGATCCGTTCGATGGCCCGCTCAATGACCCCTGACTCGGTCAAATCCATCGATTCAGCTATGACCTCGGTCCCCAAGTCCTGCAACGACTGGGATGCCCGCTCCAATGCCGCGCGATCACGGTCCACAAGCCAGAGGTCCACGCCCCGCCGACCAAGCTGTTGTGCAATGCTATAACCGATTCCCGTCGCGGCGCCGGTTACCAGTGCCTTTCTGCCTCTAATCTGCTTCATCGGTGCCGCCGGTTAATCCGTTTGACTATGCGTGCCGACCAGACCGAGGGTAGAAGGCATGCGGCCAGAACTATGAATTTGTTGGCCAGCCCGGGAATAATCAGCGGCTTTCCTTTCATCGTTCCACGATAACCAGCTTCAGCCACAACGGCGGCACTGTCCATCAGCATCAACCGGCCGCGAGCTAACTCCGTAGTCTGCATATCGGCCCGTTCGAAAAACTCAGTTTTCGTCGGACCCGGGCACAGCACGCTGACCGTAACACCACTGCCCTGAAACTCCAACTGCAACGCCCGCGATAGTGACACCACATAGGCTTTGGACGCGTAATAGCTAGCCATCAGAGGTCCGGGTAAGAATCCGGCTACCGATGCAACGTTAAGCACGCGGCCGCGGCCCCTGCGGACAAAGTCGCTCAAAAAGAGCCGGCACAGCTGGCCCGGCGCCACCATGTTAACGTGCATGAGGTCCAGTTCGTCCTGCAGTGAAAGACGATCAAAACGTCCGGTGTTTCCGAAGCCCGCATTGTTGACCAGTACATCAATGTTGTATTGGCGCTGCTTCACCTGCAGGTACAGTTGTTGCGGTGCGGCGGGATCAGCCAGATCGGCAACCAGTACCTCCGCATCGCAACCGTAGGCATTTTTCAAGTCCAAGGCGAGCTGCTTCAGCCGCTCCCGCCGCCGGGCCACCAAGATACAAGAGTGCCCCCCACGTGCGAAGCAGTGCGCCAATTCCAATCCGATGCCACTGGATGCTCCAGTAATCAGTGCGAGTTTAGACAAGCAGTCTCCTTGCGCTAGTTCAATGGATCATCTTGCATGATACGGTTGACTTTCGGGTGCTGGCAAAACTCCTATTAGGACATTATCCCCACAAAGATTGCCGCTGTCTTTAAATACGGCCGGCTATCACTATTCAAACGCTTCTCGACGACGGCCAGAATGAATCAGGCCGATCCAGCTTATTCCGGGTCAATGGCCTTCAACCAATTGGCCGAGCTGCGGCGTCAAGTCAGCCAGGATTGCCTTGAGTATCTCCGACTCTCTGGCCTCGGCGTTAAGACGCAGCAGCGGCTCAGTATTAGATGCGCGTACGTTGAACCACCAGCCGTCGCGGTCAAATCTGTCAATCGTGACCCCATCAAGTTCCAGCACTGAGTCCGCACATGATCCGTAATGATCCTTCATCGCCCGTATAGTCGCCTTGGAGTCGTCGTTAATAAAATTGATCTCACCTGACTGTGGGTAGCGCCGCAGCGGCAAGATCGCTTCACCAATGGGTCGGTCCGTCCGGCCCAACAGCGATAGCACCGCAGCCAGCGTGATAGCTCCTGAATCAGCAAAGCAATTGTGCTTAAAATAAAAGTGGCCCGACAATTCCCCGCCGAAAATCCCGTCGGTTTCGCGCAACCTCTCCTTCATGTTGACGTGGCCAACCTTACTGACCTCTGGCCGTCCACCCCGCGCGGCAATGGTTTCCGGTACGACCTTGCTTGATCGCAGATCGTATACGATGGCGCTGCCGGGTTGTTTCTCGAGCATCGATTCACAAAGTAACGCGGTCAGGTGATCACATCCGATGATGCCCCCCATGTCATCAACGAGCATGCACCGATCGGCGTCTCCGTCGAAACATGCACCCAAATCAGCACCATGCCGCACAACCCCTTCACGGGTCGGAGTCATGTTCTCGGCTACGAGCGGGTTCGGTTCATGGGCCCAGCAGTCTGTAAACAAGAAGTTTTCTTCGATGATCTCGATATTCTCGATCCCGCCAAACACGGTCGGTACCAGCTTGGTGGCCATACCATTACAGGCATCAACGAAGATCCGTAGCGGCCGCTTCGGCGGGGCAAGAAATGAGAGTACATGCTCCCGATAGTCCGCCCATAAATCTTGCTGTTCGTAGCCGCCGGTCGGTTCAGGACAATTCCCTTCCAACTGCTCGGCGATTGTCTGGATCTGCTTGAGCCCCGTGTCTGCTCCCACCGGGCGAGCTTCGGTTGATGAGATTTTATATCCGATGTACTCGATTGGATTGTGACTGGCGGTGGTCTGCACCCCACCCAAGACACCTTCGACAAACGGAATGGCAAAATACATGAATGAAGTGTCGCACCTGCCTAAGTCAATCACCCGATGACCCACGGCGCGCAGACCCCGATTGATTGCATCGTGCATGGACTCAGCCGCTGGTCGATGATCCCGACTAGTCAACACCAACCCGACCTGACCGCCGTGGCGCTGCTTGAGCCACTGCCCGATTCCATAGCCCACCTTCTGGCCAACTTGCTCATTCAGTGGATCCGGATAGGTGGCGCGAACATCGTACGCCTTGAACACTTTGCTCATCACAGTCATCGCTGTCCGAGTCATGAATGAGAATCATAACTTCTGATTGGTATTCAGCGCGGCGCAGCATGGTCCATTCGCTGGCACCAAACAGATCCGTGCGGTGGCAATCCTGGCCCATCATCTCCCCATCCACCCGCTTCAGGCCCTGAAGATTCATAAACCTATTGCAACAGGATATTTAAATTTATCTGTTTGGATGCGGTTGAATGCCTGTTGTTCGCAGCGGACAATGCACTGATGCTCAGAAGCACTCTCTTTGTCGGCGTAGCAGTCGTGATCGCAGTCGCAGTGTTTCTACTGACGCTGATTGCCGACTCGCCCAAAAGTTCCCCGGCGACACCATCGGCGCAAGGAGACCGCCAATTTGAGGTTCGCGTTCCGGCCTTGAACCTCGAAAACACGATTGAGAGCACGGAGTCATTGCAACAAATCACACCGACAGCTGAAGGGGGACAACTGACGATCAAAGATGCCGGGCGCACCACTATCCTGTACTACGACCTGCTTGAACTCCAACCCCACGGGGTGTCGCAAGTCGTCAACCCATCAGCGCGCATCTTGTTCTCCGACACGCTTGTAATGACAATTCGCGCTGAACATGCCACCATGGTGGCCCCTGACAATGATCTTCGCTACGGTGATTTCAGGGGGAACGTGGTCCTGAGCCTTTACGAAACCACCCCCGGCCAGACTATCAATACCCGCCGTAATGACGATCTGGTCTTGCGTCTCTTTCTCGACGAGGCCCGTTTCGACATCGAGATGGGAAGCGTTGAAAGCCCCGGAGAAATTCACCTGACCGGCCCACAGGTTGATTTTCGGGGCCGGGGGCTGAGCATCAACTTCAATGAATTGCACCGACGACTGGACAAGCTCGAGGTATTTCACGCCCGTTCTTTGCGATTCAAGACAGCCTCGATCAACGGCCGCAACCAACCAACCGAGGGCAAGCCACCGGCCCAGACTCAGGATTCGCCCCCAAGTGATGATCCAGATCCTCCCGTCCAGTTCTACCGTACCCGACTCGAAGACCACCTGGAAGTGCGTGGAGCCAGCGGCCGCCTGAAGATCAATGCGGATTATCTCGAAGCGATCTTCGGCCTGATGACGAAGAAGCAGAACAAGACCATACCAACCACGAATAGCAATGGCGAGATACGCGAGTCAGCAACGCCACAGTCACCGGTGCGCAGCAACAGACCACTGTTCGAACCCGATGACACCAATGACGTGATCATAACGCTCAAGGGCCGACTGATCGTCGAGCCGGAACCATCCCCTCCAGCCGACCTGGCCGGTGCCAATGACGTGCTGGTACGCTTGGCCAGCCGGCCTGACTCCAGTCAACCGGTATCAATCCAAACACCCGCGGGACAAATAATCAAGGGAGCCGAAGCAGACTATCTATTCTCCACTGCCAGAATGCGCGTCTTTGGCAGCGTGGCCTGGCCCCTAGTAGTCCATGTACCGGAATTGGGGACAGCCCATGGCACCCAAGTCATCATCGACCAAGCACAGGGCCGCGGGCAGCTGCTGGGCCCCGGCCGTATTGAGGCTCTGCCTCGCATAAAAACCTCTGCGGATCCAACCACCACGCCAGCAGTGGTTCTTGACACCAAAAACCCTATTCATAAGACCGAGGCACCGACCACCGAAGTCGCGATATCTGGCGTGTCAGCGTCAGAGACCAAGAGCAACATGAAGCACGTCCCGACAGATCCTCCGCCTGTGGCCTCACAGATCGCCGCCTCAACCGCGGAGCTTGAGTTGACTTGGTCTGACCGACTCGATCTGAACTTCTATGTCGACAACTATACCGGCGCCAACCGACAGGTCCTCGGCCGATTGCTCGGGCTGCGATCGGCGGTATTCCGTGGTGATGTCACGGCACACGAAAAGCGATTCGACCTGGGCGCCC
>CAUZOD010000044.1:0-14447 GCA_963581115.1 Phycisphaerae bacterium
TTGAGCCGGGCACCGAGATCGAGGTCCGAGGAATGCTCCCCGGCGCCAGCCACACGACATTTCAAGCCACAGGGAGGGTCGTACGCTTCCAGGATGAAGATCAGGAGCCGGGCCCATGCCGAATGGCAATGGTTTTTTCAAACTTCAACAGCGATAATGATGAACTCCGCCTGACCACTTATCTGACCGATCACGGGCTGGCAGCCTGACCATCTGGGCGTGATACCAACCCCCACAAAACTCCGATCCATCCCCTAGGTCGGCGGCAATCGGAAGAACCTTTGCGCATTCGCGTCGACGGCACCGACAAACTCCTCCAACAGCAGACCACGTCGGCGGGCAAGAAACTCCGCGACGTGTACGACGTATTTGGGTTCATTGGGGCGTACCTTGCGATGCGGCTCCGGCGTCAGGTAGGGAGCATCAGTTTCAACCATCAGGTGGTCCAGGGGCACACGGTCCGATGCGGCAGCAACTTCAGCCGCAGATCGAAAGGTCACGATCCCAGTAAAACTAACCATTGCCCCAATCTGAAGGATCTGGTCGATCTCGATCCGATCACCGGTGAAGCAGTGAAAGACGAAGCGGTCGCCGCCGACTCCCGATGCCCGGATCGTCGCAATCGTGTCGTCAGTGGCCTCGCGGCTGTGGATGACCCCAGGCAGTGTTGGCGTCTGGAGCAACAGTTGTAGTTGCTGCTCGAACCGGGCGAGCTGAGCTTCAGGCGAAGGTTCTGGATAGTGCCAATCTAGGCCCATTTCTCCCAAGGCCACCAGTTTCGGGTGACCAATCAGTGAGGCAAGTGTTGCCATGTCGGAAGGTTGGTCGGCGTAGTGGGGGTGAACACCCGCTGTAGCGTATACCCCCGCAAAACGATCGGCCAAATTGAGTGCCTGCCGGGCATCTTCGGGTGTGGCCCCCACGCATATCATACGATCGACGCCCGCGGCTGCAGCGTCCACGATCAGTTTGTCAACGCGCTGCCGCAATCCGTCAAAAGTTAGGTGGCAGTGAGTATCAATCATGCATAAAAGTTATGCTGCGGCCATTAATGGATACCCAGTGCAGACGCCCCTGATCTAGGTGAATCTCGGGTCAGTCACGGCCTGAGAACTAGCGGTACATCCCGTGGCGCCAGGCACTGGGCTTCGGTGCACGCCTGATACCGCAGCGCCACCTGCAACGGGCCATCGCCTGTATCAGTCGGGCTGATACGAATCTGCACCGTTCCCTCGTAAACTGAAAGCGGTTGTTCAGCAAAGGGGTAGCGGTGCATCTGGCCTGGAGGGTATGTAACCGCGATCGTATCATCGTGACCGTCGATCACGGATATCTGGGTTCCAATTAGATAATCCATACTTGGAGTATGCGAATTCAGATGTAATTCGTCTGGGATCTCAAGTGTCAACAGGAAATTATCACCTTCGGTATCGACAGTCACCTTGACCGGACCACTGTCAGGTAATGAAGAGGCCTCCGCAGGTACGGCCGCGGCCAGTTGTGCATTGGCTTCAGGATCCGCCACATCTAGCATTTTCAGCAGTGCATGCTGCATATGCACCATTCCATTGCCCTGAGAAGCTAGTAGCGGTGCAAAGCTTCTCAGGTCGTCTACCGTACGATGCAGGTACTTCCGGTTGCCGGTCAATAGGTACAGTTCTATCAGGTTGTGGGCCATAACACTGTTGCCACTGGGCACCGCCCCGTCATAATGCCCGCGCTTGCGCACAAGCAGATCGGCCTGATCTTCCAGCGTGTCGTAGTAACCGCCACCGATCGCGCCAAACTGCTGGATGGCGTATGCCATATGCCGCTGGGCCTGTTCGAGATACCGCCCGCCGCCGATATCCCCCACTCGCTCCAGAGCGAGTAGACCGCGACAAAAGAACGCGTAGTCCTCCAAGAACGCAGGAATCCGCACTTGCCTGTCGCGCATCATGCGGTAGAGACCACCGTCGCCTCCAGCAGACATGTGCTGTGTGATCGCATCCGCAGCTCGGGCTGCCGCCTCGATGTAGCGAGTTTCACCAAGGACTCGACCAGCATCGGCCAAACCCGCGATCAGCAGTCCATTCCATGCCACCAATATCTTGTCATCAATTCCTGGTTGCTCCCGCCGGTCGCGAACGGCCTTGAGCTCCTTGTTGACCTGTTGGCGTCGGGAATGCGCATCATCTCCTAATTCATGAAGCGGCTGTGGTAGGTACAGCACATTGACGGGCTCATCTAGCGGGTGATGGGGATCTTGGAAGTTCTTGCCGCGATCTAGGCCATAGAGCGTGGTTGCGAACTCAGCCAAGATTGGATCTTTGATTGTGGCATGGATCTGATCGGCGGTCCAAATATAGTTTTCCCCTTCGCGAGCATTGACCTCTGCATCCTGGGCAGACCAGAACGCGCCCGTCTCGTCAAGCATCTCCCGCAGCACATAATCGGATGTTTCACGGAGAATACGATCATACAAACGGTGTTCGTTCTCATTGGTCTGCTTCTCAATCGCCTGGACATACAACGACAGTAACTGACCATTGTCGTACAACATTTTTTCGAAGTGGGGTACGAGCCATTTTTCATCTGTCGAGTATCTGTGGAACCCGCCACCGATCTGGTCAAACATCCCGCCACGCGCCATGCGATCCAAGGTGTGGGCGATCGCTTCCCAGACGGAATCAGTTGGGTTGTTTTCGTAAATCGCTAGCAAAAACTGAAGATATGTCGGTTGCGGAAACTTAGGATGGCCAACCCCACCGCCAAAACCTCCATGGGTCTGATCATAACTGGCCAGCAACTGGTCGGTTGTCTGCTGTACCGAATCAATGCCAACTGGACCGATGGTCTGACGACTCGTCAGCGTCTGCCGCACCGCATCGGTTAACCTGTCGGCCTGTTCGGTCACTTCATCACGACTCTCGGTCCAGGCCTGATGCAGCGATTCGAGTACTTGAGGAAATCCGGGCAACTGACCTGTAGTTTCTGGAGGGAAATACGTGCCGGTAAAAAATGGTTTTAGCCCGGGATCGTCGGGGCCATTGGTACCAGGCGGAGTCACGAACACGCTCATGGGCCAGCCACCATGCCGGGTCATCAGCTGGGTCGCGGTCATGTAGATGTCATCGACATCGGGACGTTCCTCACGATCTACCTTGACATTCACGAAGTGCTCGTTCATCTGCTGGGCGATGGCCGGGCTCTCGAAGACCTGGCGTTCCATCACGTGGCACCAGTAACAGGTGGAGTAGCCGATACTCAGAAAAATAGGTTTGTTTTCCAGACGGGCTTTGGTGAAGGCCTCGCTACCCCACGGATACCAGTTGACCGGATTGTGTGCATGCTGCAGCAGGTAGGGACTGGTTTGAGTCACCAGGGAGTTGGTGTATTTCCAAGACCCGTCGGCGTTTACCAGAGTCGCGTGATGCGGATGGGGCTCAGTTGCCTGAATCATAACGGGGCCTTTCATCCAGACCACGGCCATCCCCGCGACGCAGATGAACAGCGAGATGAACAGTAGCGTGGATCTTTTACTCATGTAAAGTAGATTATAGGTCAACGCAAGCCGCGAAGAAAGATGTCATATGGAGTAGAGCCGAATCGCCGTCTCTGGCCGTAACCATGCCAATACTGCTGCAAATTTCCGACCTGCATCTGGACCCGAACACCACGGATCAATCCCAACGCATAGATGCGGTCCGCCGCCACGTCGACCGGATCTCACCTGACCTGATTGTTTGCAGCGGTGATCTGGTCGAACACGGGCCTCAGGACCCTGCATCACTGGTAAAGGCAAGGAAGATTCTTGATTCACTGGGGGCCCCGGTACGTGCGGTCCCCGGCAACCATGATATTGGCAACAAGGTCAGCATTGGATCAAACATCATCACCCCCGAATCGCTACACCAATGGCAAAATGTTTTTGGCAATGACCGCTTCACCTATCGGTTGAACCCTTGGCTGATCCTCGGTGTAAATTCGCAGGTGACCGGTAGCAATCTTCCTGAACAAACTCAACAACTATCATGGCTAGACAAGCAGATTGCCCAGGCGGAACAAGAGGGCCTGCAGGTTGCGGTATACATGCACATGCCCGCCTACCTCACCAATCCCTGGGAGGATCTAACCGGTCGCCCCGGATACTGGCAGGTGGACCTAGCTCCGCGCACCGAACTACTCCAGTGCCTGAAACGTCCGGTGGTTCGGCTGATCGGGTCCGGGCATACCCATTGGCACGCGATGTTTCTCCACGAACGCCCAATGCGTGTCTGGGCACCATCAGCACATAAGGTGGTGAATGAATCGTATTTTCCACCCGGCGAAGGCTGCCTCGGCATGATGCGTTATGACCTGGGGCCTCAGGGCGTCGAGTCGCAACTGGTGAGAATGGCCTAGATTTCTACCGGCTGGACCCACGGCATCATCGCACGTAGTTCTTTGCCGATCTTCTCCACACCGTGGTTCCTGTCCCGTTCGCGCTGCTGATGGAACCACTCGAATCCCTTGCTATAGTCGCTACGGAACTGCTCGGCGAACTTGCCGGACTGAATGTCCACCAACACCTGTTTCATGGTCTGTCGGATCTGGTCGTTGACAATCTTTGGTCCCGTGTGATAGTCCCCAAACTCGGCCGTATTTGAGATTGAGTAACGCATATAGTTCAACCCACCGCGCTCGATTAGGTTGATGATGAGTTTCAGTTCGTGGCAAACCTCGAAGTAGGCCAATTCTGGTGGGTATCCGGCCTCGGTCAAGGTTTCGAATCCCGCCTTGATCAGGGCGGATAGCCCCCCACACAGCACCACCTGCTCACCGAATAGATCAGTTTCACATTCATCCTTGAACGAAGTCTTAAGCACGCCGGCACGTCCTCCACCGATACCGATCGCCCAAGCCATAGCCAGATCAGACGCGTCTTGGTCGCCCTGGTGCACCGCCAGCAGGCAGGGCACGCCGCCTCCACGTTCGAACTCGCTGCGAACTGTGTGCCCAGGTCCCTTGGGCGCCACCATGATTACGTTCACCCACTCCGGGGGTACGATGGTCGTAAAATGGATATTGAATCCATGCGTCATGCCTAGAGTCATTCCAGCACATAAGTGGGGCTCAATGGACTTCTTGTAGATCTCCGGCTGTACCTCATCCGGCAATGTCAGGATGATCAGCCCACCCTTCTTCGCTTGTTGAACTGCTTCGTCAACGGGAAGTGGATCAAATCCGTGTTCGACCGCAAGCTTGCCGTTGGCCGACTCACGACGATTGGCAACAATCACTTCCACACCAGAATCGCGCAAGTTCTGTGCATGGGCATGGCCTTGTGACCCATAGCCAATCACCGCCACCGTCCGTCCAGCCAGTGGCTGCAGGGATCCATCTTTGTCGTAGAGCGTTTCGATGGCCATGAATGTCTCCTTTCAGGCAGGGTCCTACAGACTAATTCTCTAGCCACATTCCGTCAATCATTCTGCTAAAGGGAGCAAGGGCCTGACACCTGTATTCGCAAGATACCAGACTGCTCGGTATGCTCACGCGGCATTCATGCTTGACTTCTCGGACCTCCCCTACCGGTACTTTCCTCCCAGGCACAGCCCTCTAATCGCGTGCGTGGTCCGCTGGTACAACCGGCTGCGCCACCTGCCGCGGGTGCTGAGGGTGATGTCAATTCAGGTTTCAGGGATCGAAGCCTTGGCGGCACAACGGCGTCGGGGCGACCGGCTGATGTTGTTGCCGAACCATCCAACCCACGCCGATGCGGCGATCATGCTTGAGGCGGCAAACCGGGCCAGCATCAAGCCACAATTCATGGCTCCATACGACTTATTCCTCCGTTCACGGCGAAGTGCATTCGTGATGCAAAGGCTGGGTTCGTTTTCGGTTGATCGTGAAGGCAGTGACCAACGGGCAATGAAACAGGCTATGGAAAGCTTGACCCGGGGACGAAGGGCCCTAACGATCTTCCCTGAAGGCAACGTGTACTTAGAGAACGATCGTGTCACACCCTTCCACGATGGAGCGGCGTTTCTGGCGATCCGAACCGTAAAGGCAATCTCATTGCCGCAGCGCGTGCTCGTGGTACCTATCGCCATCAAGGCCACTTACGTCACAGATGTACGCCCCGCACTGACACGCCTGCTGAACCGGATCGCCCAGACACTAGGAGGCGATTTGGATAAGGCCCTCAGCCCTCTGGTGGCGCTGCGAGAACTGGGCGAGATTGCCCTGCGGCGCAATTTAAAAAATCGGGGCATCGCGTTCGGCGATCATGATAATCTACCTGCGCTAATCGAACACGCTGCCGAATGCGTACTTGAGCCGCTGGAAGTAAAGCTAGAACTGGCGCCGCGATCAAGCGACTCGCTAATGGACCGTGTGCGCGGGGCCAGAAGGTTGATCCACGAGGTGCGCACCGATCCTCAGCGAATCGCTGATCACGCTTCCGCAGCAACGTGGGCCGGCGAAGCTATGCTCGTACTGCGCATCCTCAGTTACTCGGGCCGCTATGTGGCCGAATCCCCAACTATCGATCGGATTGCGGAAACCGTGGAGAAGTTATCCGAAGATCTCCATCGCCAGAGTCTGCCTCCAATCGGTCCGCGACGGGCCCTCGTGCACCTGTGTACTCCACTAGTCGTCAATGAGTATCTACGCAAGGGCAGCAGAACGCGAGACGCAGTCCGCACTCTGACCAGCGACTGCGAATCGGCGGTTCAACACGGTATCGACCAGTTAAACCACTCGAACACCGCATTCGGCAGCGAACTTTGGGATACGGCGTTGGCCTAAATGCATTTCTAGCCCCCAAAGCCACCTGGGGGAAACAAGTCCCCCTCACTCCCCAATAACTTCAGATTCCTGATGCTTGATAAACCGCAAAACCCATTGACCTGCGGCTATACGTGGGATAGGTTTATCTAGATATTCTACTTCCCAGGGAAGGGAATAATTATACGGATCCAACCAGAACTGCGCCGGTGTCGTGCCACGGCGTTGTCATGACATTTCGGAGAAGAATTGCCCATGCCAACACGCGCTTTGTGGACTGTGCCGGTGGCGATAGTGGTGGCGCTGTGTGCCGAGACACGCAACGGCCGTCCAGTTTCAAACGGCACTCGGCAATGTAGAAGTGTTGCTGTTTGATGAAACGACGCCGCAGACGATCGACAACTTCCTGGACTACGTTATCTCTGGGGATTGGATCTGCACCGTCTTTCATCGGACAGCCACGCGAAAGGAGGGCCCCTATAATCCCAATAGCCCCAACGTGCCGTTCGTGGTTCAGGGGCAACTGGCGGTATCACGGGAAGCCGAGCATTTTCAATCTTTCGGAGTTGTCCCAGGTTGAATCACGTTCCCCGGTAATCAACGAGCCGGGCCTCGACAATAAGCGAGGCACGATCGCGATGGCCAAACTCTCCGGCAACCCCCATAGTGCCACGAACTAGTTCTTCTTCCACCTAATTGACAATGGCGACATCCTCAACAGCCAGAACGGTAGATTCCTGGTGTTTGGTAAAGTTCAGAATGGCTTGGACGTGCTGGATCAATTCGCCGCGTTGGATGTGGTGGACTTGCGAGAATCAGTTAGCGGCAACCTGTCAATCATTCAGAACATCATTATTTTGGACTCAACGATCACCCCCGACTCCGCCGCCGATGCGCTAAGGATCAACACCTCGGCCGCACCAACTACGATCAACCCGAAACTAACGACGCTGGGATTACTGACGATTGGATTGCTGGCAATGACGCAGTGCCGACGTCCTACTTCGGGTTAAACAGATATTATTCGCCGCCATCGAACGGGGCAATTTACCATCAGGAACTAAAAGGTCAGGCCACGGCCAGCCCTCGCATATCTAGCTTCAGAAAATGACAGCGAAGAACGGCGGGATTTATACGTCCTCTGGGTTCATACCGGCAGCGGCCGGATCGAGGTACCAGACCATGTCTGCTTCCCCTCCAGCTATCGGGGCCACACCCGTGATGGGCAAGCGGGTCGGATCGGGACCGCGGCGCATCTGCTCAGAGACACGCTGCAGAGCGATGTTCTTGGCTGCGCCAACTACCAGAACCCCGATATGGCGTGCCGCATTGATCAGGGGATAAGTCATGGTCACACGCTCGGGAGGCGTTACGTACTCACCGGTATTCACAGTGAGCCAGTGATCGTACACCTGCAGCGCTGCCGACCGGGGAAAGAGGCTGGCCGTGTGGCAATCCTCCCCCATGCCCAGAAGGATCATGTCAAAGCATGGCGGTTGTGTTGCGCAATCAGACATTTGAAATACGAGGCGCAACTGAGCTTCGTACCGTCCGACCGGATCGGGATGCATCGCCGGTATCGGGTGCAATTGCCGAGCCGGAATAGGTACGTGATCAAGCAATGTCTCACAAACCATTTTCCAATTTGATCGTTCGTCATGCTCGTCCACCCGCCGTTCATCTACCAGCCACACGTGAACCTTGTCCCACGGTATCGCACGGTATCGTGGGTCCATGACCAGTCGCATGTAGAACGGCTCGGGTGTGGAACCTCCTGACAGCGCAAGGTGGAACACCCTGCGATTCTGAACCGCCTCAGTACCACGTACCATCAGCACGGAGGCCAAGTCATCGTAGAGCAAATCGGCGTTCTTGCCGACCGTGGTCTGGCCAGGAAGATGGATGAACCGCTGAGTCATGATCGGGATGCTTATCTGTTCCGCCAATTCCGTCCCGCCCGCGCCATCATCACGTCCGACGCGGAGGGTCCCCACGTACCCGCAGCATAGTTGGGTAGGTCGTCCTGGGGATGCTCGGACCAGTAGTCGAGTACCGGCTGGACGGCTTCCCAGCTGTACTCGACCTCATCACGATGTTTGAACAGGGTCTGGTCACCTCGCATCGCATCGTTGAGCAGGATGGCGTACCCATCCAACGGCTCACTTGACCACTGTTCGACATAATCAAAATCCATCACCACGTCCTTGATATTCAGGCCCGGACCGGGCACCTTTCCCTCGAACCGCAAGCGGATTCCCTCATTGGGATGAATGTTGATGACGATCTGGTTGGGATTTTGCTGCCTGGCTTGTTCGGCAAACAGGCAGTGTGGCGTGGGCTTGAAATATAGAGCAATCTCGGTCAACTTTCGACTCATGGATTTGCCCGACCGCAGGTAGAATGGCACGCCCCCCCACCGCCAGGTATCTATGTGAAACTGCATTGCCGCGTAGGTATCTGTCTGACTGTCAGGCGTAACACCTTCTTCTTCCCGATACTCAATTACCGAACTGCCCTGGATGATGCCTGCACCGTACTGACCCCGTACCGCTATGTTGGGAACCTCGTCTGGCTTGGGCACGCGGAGGGCCTTGAATACCTTGATCTTTTCGGTACGAATATCAGCTGCGGCCATGTTCACAGGCGGCTCCATTGCGACCAGCGAGAGTACTTGGAGCAGGTGACTTTGCACCATATCGCGCATGGCCCCACCAGCCGGAGAATCGTAGTAGCCACCGCGACCCTCAATAGCAGCTGATTCGCTGGCCGTGATCTGAACATGGTCGACGTACTGCTGGTTCCAGAGCGGCTCGAAGATTAAGTTGGCAAAACGCACCACGAGCAGGTTGGCAACTAATTCCTTGCCTAAGTAATGATCAATCCGATAGATCGATTCCTCATCGAACACGGTGGCCAGGGTTTGATTGAGATGCTGGGCCGATGTGGAATCAAAACCAAAAGGTTTTTCCACCACCAGCCGCTGCCACGGCAACTCCGCACTGAGACTGCACCATCTACGACCTTCAGTCACCAGACCCGAGGCGCCAATCTGTTCAATGACCGGTTCAAAGTACTGTGGCCCCAGGGCAAGATAGAACAAAATGTTTGAACTCAGCTTGTAGTTTTCCGCAAGATCAATCAATTTCTTGCGAATGCTCTGCCAGCTGTCGGAGTTGGTTGGATCGGCAACGTGGTAGTGTATGAACTGACAGAATTGGCGCCACTTGTCAGCTTCATAATCATCCTGACCAAACCCGTAGAGATGGTCACGGTACGTATGATCGGTAAATTTAGTTCGGCTGATTCCGATCACCGCGAACCGCTCTGATGCCTGGCCACTGTCCCAAAGGTAGTACAGTGCGGGAATGAGCTTGCGTTTAGCCAAATCTCCGGACGCGCCGAAAATAACAACCAGGCAATCAGCCGGCGTGACACGAGCGGTCATTGGAGCAAGTAGACACGAAAGCCCGTCGCACCGCAAACACCACGCAGGCTCAACGATTCACCGCAATACTAACAACCATAAGATCTGCGGGCGTGACACCTGCAAGACGACCAGCCTGTCCCAGTGTTGACGGGCGAAACCGGCTCAGCGTTATTGCCGCCTCGCGGCGCAACCCCTGGATAGCTTCGTAATTGACATCCATGGGAAGGGCAATCTCTTCTTGCTGCATGAGCCGGTCGATCTGCTTGCGCTGCCGGTCGATGTATCCGGCATACTGAAGGTCAGCAAGCACTCGGGAGAGGACACGTTCATTGATTGCCTCTTCGGGCAATGAGTCGTCGTCAATTGCAGCCCGAATACGCTCAGGGTTTACGTCTGGCCCACGTGCCCACTTCAAGAGCTGATGCCGATCAAGATAATCCACCAGTGCAATAACGGCAGTGCGGCGCCGCTGGTACGCTGACCATCGCTGCGGAGTCACGAGCCCCCAGCAGTGACCTAGCGGCGTAAGTCGTTCATCAGCATTATCGGCGCGCAGGAGAAGGCGGTGCTCGGCCCGGCTTGTGAACATTCGGTAAGGCTCTCGAGGCGTCTTGGTAACCAGATCATCCATCAGCACACCGATGTAGGCCTGATCCCGACGCAGGTGAACGGCTGGTTCACCACGGGCGTAGCGTACCGCGTTGACCCCAGCTAGAAGTCCCTGGCCAGCGGCTTCCTCGTAACCACTGGTTCCGTTGATCTGACCAGCCAGTAGCAGCCCTGGCACGCGCTTGGTCATACAGGTGGCATCGATCTGGTGCGGCCAGACCATGTCATATTCCACCGCGTAGCCATCGCGTAGGATTTTCGCCGAAGCGCACCCAGGCATCTGCCGAACGACCGCATGCTGCACATCCGCCGGCAGCGAAGTCGAGATGCCATTGCAGTAAATCTCGTTCGTGTCAAGCGACTCCGGCTCCAAGAACACCAAGTGGCTGGGCCGGTCTGCAAAACGCACGACTTTATCTTCAATCGAGGGGCAGTAGCGCGGGCCAGCAGTGGCAATCTGGCCATTGTACATCGGAGCGCGGTGTAGGTTGGCGAGAATTATTTCATGGGATGCAGCGGTTGTATGTGTAATCCAGCAAACACGCTGCGAAAGAGTGGGGAACCGGTGTAGGTCGGTCAGGTCGCTAAATGGGGTAGGATTGGTGTCGCCCTGCTGCACCTCCATTGCATCCAGATCAATCGACTCGGCTGCCAGACGGGGTGGTGTACCCGTCTTGAGCCGGCCCAGTTCGAAACCAAGCGCCACCAAAGTTGCACTGATGTCTACGGCGGCTCGCTCCCCGAACCGGCCGCCGGGTTGCTGACGGATGCCGGTATGCATGAGGCCTCGCATGAACGTACCCGTGGTCAGAACCAGCGCCCGAGCCCGCAGACAGCGTATCTGCTGCTCCGAGTCTGTAGAATCCAGTACCATCGCTCCCACACACCGGCCATCCTCAATCACAAAGCGCTGCACCATCGCTTCTAGCAAATCCAAATTGGTCCGCGTTTCAAGCAGACGCCTGACCTCAGTTGCGTAACGATACTTGTCGGCCTGAGCCCGCGGGCCGCGCACAGCCGCACCCTTACTGGCATTAAGAACCCGGAACTGGATCCCTGTAGCATCGATGGCCTGACCCATCAGGCCCCCCAATGCATCGATTTCGCGCACGATCTGTCCCTTGGCCAGCCCCCCAATCGCTGGGTTACAGGACATGGCGCCAATTGTGGTCCGATCCATCGTGATCAGCGCCGCCCGGCCCCCGCCGCCATGCAGCATATTGGCCGCTGCCCATGCTGCTTCCACCCCGGCGTGGCCGCCGCCAATAACCAGCACGTCATATTCCGCCGTTGGTGCCATGAACGTAGATTGTAAGCCTAAGCCACCATGGGCACCTCTTGCGACAACCGGGCACCCCACAACGATAGAAGGACAGGCAACAGAATCGCTAGAGCCCCAACGTCACTTCGAGATCTACCGGGACCTGGATCTGCTGTACCTGCTCATGGAAGATCAGTTCGAGCGACGCAGCATCGACCTTCTGTTCGAGGGCGTATTGCACCTGTGCAAAATCCAACATGAAGATCCGAAACAACTGACTGGCCACCATGTCCTTTCCTTCATCGTCACGAAAGGTCACACGCGCCAGGCGACGGAGAGTCTTTCCCGGCATGTTCAACTCGATCAACATCGCCGTATCACCCCAGTCCGGAGTCTTGATTTCACCGATGGTAATCTCATCTGGTTCACTGACCACTGCCCCTCGCTGCAACTGGACCCGGCTGGTGGTCTGAACGGCGGTGCCCGAAGCCACGTTCACAGATAGGCTAGCCTGCACTCTGATGAAGGCTGAACCTGATGCTGGCAGGCGATGGCCGTTCAGTTTGACCAGAGCAAACCTACCATCCTTGCTCACTTCGGGAATCAGCCCGATCTGCGGGGATGACCCCGACAACGGTGTGGGCCGAGCTGCCACCTTTGACCCAATCAACAGATCATTGCCGGCGGCATCCCAAAACCGGGTAACTCGACTGGCCAGCGAATCGATCGCCACAATCACTGGGGCGGTCTCGTCTGTAACTGGCGTGCGCAAGAGCACCGTGACCGTGACGGCCGGAAAACCGTCAAATGGTGACAGAATGGATCCACTGAAACCTTCCTCATCAATCTCATCGAAAATCTGCAGCCCGATGGCCTCGGCAGTAATCACGGGCTCTTCGGCTTGAACCGTAGTAAAGCAGAGAACTCCGAATGAAATAACCATCGCTCTCATGTTCCGTCTCCTGAATCATGCCACCGTAATTATCAGTGGCGCCCAATCTGTTTCAACGTGGACGGGTCATCCTGTCCGGATCGAGCAACTCGTTAAGGGTGGATTCATCCAGCAGGTTCTGCTCCTGTACGATCTGTCGGATTGTCTTATCCTGCTCAAACGCCTGCTTGGCCAGCCGCGCGGCATTGTCGTAACCAAGCTTCGGTGCCAGCGAAGTGACCATCATCAACGATTGGTCGACCAACTCTCGGCACCGGGCCTCGTTCACCTCCAGTCCGTCCAACAGCCGTTCAACGAAAACATTACAAACGTTGGCCAGTAGCGTGACCGATTCCAGAAATGCGTCAATCATCACGGGCATGGCCACATTGAGTTCAAACAGTGAACCGACACCGCCCAACCCAGCGGTCGTTACGACCGTATCGTTGCCGATGACCCGGCACGCAACCTGAATTGCCGACTCGCAAATGACGGGGTTGACTTTGCCCGGCATGATAGATGAGCCGGGTTGAATGGCTGGCAGAGCCAATTCAAAGATCCCACATCGCGGCCCGCTGCCCAGATGACGAATGTCGTTGGCGATCTTGGTCAGAGACACGGCAATGTTTTTCAACTGCCCATGTGTGGCCACGAAATGGTCTTTTGCGGCCTGGGCTTCTGGATGGTTTTGAGCCTCGATAAACTCGATCTCGGTACGCTGAAACAGGATCGTACACACGTGCCGGCCAAACTCGGGATGGGTATTAATGCCCGTACCCACGGCAGTGCCACCGATCGGCACGTTGGTACAGATGTAAGCTAGGGCACACTCAGCCTGCTGTTTGGCATGTTTGGCCTGCTGCGCGTAGCCGGAAAAAACCTGTCCCATTCGAATCGGAGTGGCGTCCATCAAATGAGTACGTCCGATCTTGACGACCGCGTCCCATTGTTCAGCCTTCTCGTTTAGCGCACTGTAAAGCCGAGCACAGGCTGGAATGAGGTTGTTCTTGATCGCCAGTGCCGCCGCAACATGCATCGCGGTCGGGAATGTATCATTGCTTGATTGACCCATGTTGACATGGTCATTTGGATGGACCGCACCACGATCTGCCTTGGCACCAATCCCATAGCCCAAGGCGAGATTTGCTAGGTTTGCGATCACCTCGTTGGCGTTCATATTGGTGCTGGTGCCCGAGCCGGTCTGATAGACATCAACTGGGAAATGCTTGTCATGCTTGCCTTCGGCGACCGCGTTTGCCGCTGCGATGATCGGATCAGCTTGCATCGGCTCAAGCTTCTTCAGGGTGCGGTTTGCTTGAGCGGATGCTGCCTTAAGGTGTCCAAACGCATGAATGATAGCTGGCGGAACGCTGCGTCGGGCAATGGGAAAGTTGTCCACAGCCCGTGCCGTCGATGCGCCATACAACGCGTCGATAGGCACGGACATCTGGCCCATCGAGTCAGTCTCA
>CAUZOD010000045.1:0-14399 GCA_963581115.1 Phycisphaerae bacterium
CCGTATGCAGCACGGCACGGATGGCGAACAGTTTGATGCAAAGATTGGCCGGTTCTGGCTGACCACGGAACGGACACTGTCCAACGAACAGCCGGGTGCCAGTTGACCCATTCTGCTTGTGGATCCGTCACTGAATCCACGACATGCCATAACGCCGCTATGAGAAATTATTCATTTCTTCTTTGCAGAAAACGGTTTATACGCACTTATAGCGAATGAGGCCACTGATCCAAGCTAATTGATGATACGCCGGTTCTGGCAAGTTCCAGCACCACATATCTACCAGCTCAGCAAATGGTCACTTTCGCATTCGCCTTGTTAGGTAAAACCCGCGCTACCTCAGAACAGAGATAGCACGGGCTTCCGGGGGCAATTGAACTGTCTTCAGGATAAGGCGGCCATACAGTAAACGCAAGCCTAAACCAGCGGAAAAAACGCAATCTAGTGGTGCTATTTGCAATCAATCCACCAAGGCGGTTACAATGTTCCAAGAATAATTTTCATGCTCAAGTCGGTCGATAAAGTGCCTATCGCTGTCGTGAAAATTTACTACAGATGATCCCAGCGGGTGAGCATTTGCAAGTGCAATGGTGCTCATTACCTTTACCCAAAAGAGGCTAGTGGCAGGATTTGTAAAGAGGCAGCATGGTTCGGGTGAAACACCAGGTGGCCACCAGAGAGCGACGGCCAGCATGTGGCCGGGTGACAGCCAACTGATATGCAGCAAGGGTAGATGGCGATAAACAACAGGTATCGCGCCGGGGATGAGGTAGTCCACCCCAGCCGGCCGGAGTGGGGAACGGGCATTATTCGCCGCACCGACGCAATCGTTGCTGCGGATGGCGGAGCCCAGAGACTGACAGTTGATTTTTCTAATCGTGGCCGCGTGATCATCAATACCGAGATCGCCGCACTGCTGCCAAAGGAAGGTACCGCAAGCATGAGTACACATACATCGAGCGCCACCTCGAGTGGCTGGATCGGAACGCTCGAACAGGCGAGCAAGAACGGTCCCACCCATGAGCTTTGGAATCTTCCCGATGCAATGACGGACCCGTTTACCTCCGTGGCGCAACGCCTAAGTGCGACCTTGGACAGCTTTCGCTTCTCCACTGCGCCACGCAGCCTAATCGAATGGGCCTGTGCCCAGACCGGCCTGCAAGATCCATTAAGCAAGTACACGCGGCAACAGCTTGAACAGCACTTCAGCCGCTTTGCACGTGATCGTAATTTGCATCTGAAGCAGCTCGTCCAACAGCTCAAGCGCAACGGTAAACAGCAGGTATTGCGCCAAGCCCGCCGCACTATCCGTTATCCTGAGGCACAATCAGTTCTGGACAAAGCCCTGACTGCCTGAATCGCCGCCGCAACAACTGCCCCTTTTGATGTGTGACTTGATCACACGAAGCTATTGTGTTGTGGCGGGCTCAAACGGAACCCATCCTGCGCAATCCTGGTACGTCAATAAATGCCTTAGAGCACCCCATGCCCAGCCCAATCCAGCGCATTAAGAGACTACGCAACAAGATCCGCCGGTATGACCGGTTGTATTTTGTGGAAGCCAAACCCGAGATCAGCGATCGGGAATATGACGCACTGATGACCGAGCTTCGCCAACTGGAGACACAACACCCGCAACTGATCACTGCGGACTCACCCACACAGCGTGTCGGTGGCGAACCGATTGCAGGATTCCAAACCGTCCCCCACTCAGTCCCAATGCTCTCGATCGACAATACCTATGACCAGAAGGAGTTGCGTGCCTGGTACGAACGAATACTCAAGAAGCTTGGCACACCGCAGGTCGACCTGATCGTCGAGCCCAAGATTGACGGCGTGGCGGTAAGCTTGCAATACGTTCACGGCCAGCTAATTCAGGCCCTCACTCGCGGCAATGGCGATTCCGGTGATGACATCACGGCCAATGTGCGCATGATCCGTCCAATCCCGCTGGTTCTGGAGGGCAAACATACCGAGCAACAGCTAGAAATCCGTGGCGAAATCTACATGCCCGATCGGGTGTTCGATGACATCAATGCCCATCGTAAAACCTCCGACAAGTTAGCCAACCCCCGTAACGCAACAGCGGGAACCCTAAAGCAGAAGGATCCACGCAATGTCGCCCGTGGCCTCCGGTTCGCCGCCCACGGGCGAGGTGTCATTGATCCCACCACGCCTGAAACCGAGGCCTCATATCTGGAAGCATTAAAACAATTCGGGATGCCCACGGTCGCTTGCCATCAAGTTAGTCGTTTCGAGGAACTATGGAAGCACATTGAAGATTTTGAACCCCGGCGCAGTAAACTCGGTTTTGGAACCGACGGAATGGTAATCAAGGTCAACGGCTTCATGCTACAGGAAAAGCTTGGGGCCACGAGCAAGTTCCCTCGCTGGTCTATCGCTTACAAATATGCGGCCGAGCAGGTCCGGACCCGCCTGCTCGAAATCGAGTGGAAGGTGGGCAAAACCGGGCGGGTAACTCCACGCGCAAATATGGAACCGGTACCACTGGCCGGAACCACGGTGCGGCATGCTTCGCTGCACAATGCTGACGAAATCGAGCGAAAGGATGTGCGACTGGGCGACACTGTGGTCATCCAGAAAGCGGGAGAGATCATCCCGCAGGTACTCGGGGTTGTGAAGAAGAAACGACCAAAGGCTAGTCGTGCCATCAAGCCGCCAACTCGGTGTCCAGGCTGCCATGAACCTCTGGTGCGCAATGAAGAGGAAGTCGATATCCGCTGTATCAATCCAGAGTGTCCTGCACAACTACGCGAGCGACTGATCTGGTTCGTGGGGCGAGATCAGATGGATATCGAAGGCCTCGGTACCAAGGCGGTAGCGCAGCTCTACGATGCGGGCTTGGTGCGGTCGTATGGCGAGATCTATGGCTTGAAGAATCAGAAAGATGCATTGATCAGGCTCGAACGGATGGGCACCAAAAAAGTCGGCAACATGCTGGCAGGCATTGAAACCAGCAAGTCCCGCGGCTTGGCAAGGGTGCTTGCCGGACTGGGCATCCGCCATGTTGGTAGCCGCGCCGCCCAGGTTCTGGCTGAATGCTTTAGTAATATCGATAACCTGATTGCAGCTGATGCTGATGAATTGGCCAAGATCGATGAGATTGGCCCGATCACCGCAGAGTCGCTTCACACCTTCCTGCAACACGAAGCGGGCCGCCACGTAATCGGTGAACTCAAGGACGCTGGTGTCCAGCTAACCGAAACACGCCCAAAGAAGGTGGTATCGGATTCGCCATTCTCTGGCAAGACTATTGTGATCACCGGCACCCTGGACCAATTCGATCGCAAGCAGCTCAGTGGTCATCTCCAGGCTCTCGGCGCCAAGCTGACCGCCAGCGTCTCAAAGAATACCGACCTGGTAGTGGTCGGAGAGAACCCCGGCAGTAAACTTGATAAGGCCCAGCAGTTCCATGTTAAGACGATCGATGAAACAACCCTGCTGAAATTGCTCGACCAGACCTCTTCCCAACGGCCCCCACAACCACCTTCATGACCGAACCTACACCGAAAGCCGAAATCCGACGTGCCGTTGTCGCCGATGTACCCATGATCGCGAAGCTGATCAACGACAGCGCCGAGTACGGTCTGATGCTGCCTCGCTCTTTGGCGCACCTGTACGAGAATGTACGCGGCTTCCACGTAGCCCAAAATCCGTGTCACCCAACGCCAGAACCTGATCCCCCGCCCGGCACTATGCCCATCCTTGGCGTGTGCGGGCTCTCTGTCGTGTGGGCCAACCTTGCCGAGGTGATGTCGCTGGTTGTGGCGCCTGGCCAGCGTCGACGCGGCATTGGTGCGCAGCTTGTGGAGGCATGCCTGGCGGAAGCCCGATTGCTCGGTATCCGTCGCGTAATGACCCTGACTTATGAGCAACCATTCTTTACCCGGCTGGAATTTGTGGTCGTGGATCGATCGCAACTGCCATTGAAGGTCTGGAGCGAATGCCTCCGCTGTCCTAAGAATCAAGACTGCGACGAAATCGCCATGGTTCGCGAACTCCAGGACGTCCCGGAAACCATAGGACCCGAACCAACCACACTGGCGGCTGATCGCTACGTGGTCCCAATCGTGCGCAAAATCTATGATCACAGCCGACTAGAGGCCGATACACTGGGGTGAACATGCCGGGTGATTGCCACTCCTGGCTCGGTGATCTGGTCCAGTCGGAGCCTTTGCGAGCGCTGGCAGATGCTGTTGTGCGCCACCACCGCGTCGTCGCCCGCGGAAGTCATGGCTCCAGCACCTATCTCGCCACAGGCGCCCTTGCGCTGCATCTGGGCCGTCCAGTGGTCCTGGTTGTTGCGCATCTCGACGAAGCTGATGAAGCCCTGGATGACCTGGAATTGTTTGGAGCCGGTGGCCGCCCGCTGCACTGCGAGCGATTCGGAGCGCTTGAGGTGCTGCCCGGTGAATCGGGGGTGAGCCTGGAACTTTTGGCCGAACGCCTCGGTGTCGTCCAACGCATCCGAGAAGGTGGATTCGCAGACGTCCTAGTCGCACCGGTACAAGCCCTCATGCAAGCCGTCCCCGAGTTCGATGCCCTTAGCGCATACACCCTGTCGCTGCACTGTGGCAATCGCCTGTCACCGGGACAGCTGCTCGACTGGCTTCACCACGCTGGCTATACCCGCCAGGAAACGATCGAACAGCCCGGAGATTATGCTACCCGTGGAGGCATCATTGACATCTATCCTCCGGCGGGCACGATTGGTGATGACCATGGCGCCGGTGTACCACTTGGTGACACCGGTCCAATCCGGCTCGATTACTTTGGGGATCAGATTGACTCGATGTGCCGCATCGACCTTCAAACGATGGGGTCGTCCGAAACTGTTCGAACCGCCCAGATCATTGGGGCAGATACGGACAAACTGTTGTCGGACCGCCGAACCACCAACTTGCTCGAATTAATCCCGGATCAATGTACGGTCGTGATGCATGAATCGCTCGAGCTCACAGAACAGGCCCGCGGTTATTACGAACGATTGACCATGCCAGACGGCATTTATTCGCCAAGCCAACTCTTTCACCGAATGGAAAAATTTTCGCGCGTGGAGATCAACCAGTACACCATGGGCGGCCCCGAGGAACAGGATATTGCGCTACCGGTCCATCCGCTAATGACATTTGACACGGACGCCCAGACGGCCCTAACGGAACTGGGTGAGCTGGCCAGTAGGAGTCACAGTCAGACTGTCGTACTCTGCCGCCAAGCGGCGGAACGGGATCGACTCAGCGAACTGCTAGACGAACATGTTCCGAATCACCAGGATGCTATCCGTCTTGAGGTTGGGGGCCTCCACCAGGGCTTCGAATGGCAAATGGATTCCGGAAACCTGCAACGCTCGTATCATCTTGTGCCCCACCACGAACTGTTCCACCGCTATGAGGTCCGTCGGCGAGTGCGCCAGGTCGCCTCTGCGGGCACCGATGTCTTTCTAGACCTGGAGCCTGGTGACCACGTCGTTCACGTGGACCATGGGATCGCTAAATTCACCGGTCTTAAAACCATGCGTCGCCAAGGCCAGTCTGGGGAATACCTGACGCTGCAATTCTCTGGCCGGGTGCTGCTGCACGTACCCGCAACCCAGATCGATCTGATCCAGAAATACATCGGTGGGTTCCACGGGCGGCCACCACTGTCAAAGCTTGGCGGCAAGACATGGTCACGGCAGAAACACAGCGTGGCCGAAGCAGTCCGTAATATGGCCAAGCAGCTGCTGCAGGTTCAGGCGGCACGAGAGACCCTGCCCGGAATCCGCTACCCCACCGACACCAACTGGCAGAAAGAGTTTGAGGCTGAGTTCGCCTATGAAGAAACTGAAGACCAACTGGCCGCCATCGCTGCGATCAAAGCGGATATGAGCCGATCCCGACCGATGGACCGGCTGATCTGTGGAGATGTGGGGTTCGGAAAAACCGAGGTGGCAATCCGCGCCGCCTTTAAGGCGGCCGAAAACGGTAAGCAGGTCGCGGTACTGGTGCCCACGACCGTCCTTGCCGAGCAGCATGAACGTGTCTTCGGACAACGCCTGGTGAATTATCCGTTCGAGGTCGCGTCACTGTCCCGTTTCAAAACCAATGCTGAGCAACGCAAGGTGCTCAAGAAACTGGAGGCCGGCGGCATCGACATCATTATCGGGACACACCGATTGCTCTCACAAGACGTATCCTTCAAAGACCTGGGACTGCTCATTATCGATGAAGAGCAGCGATTCGGTGTCGAGCATAAGAACAGGCTGGTGGAATATCGGCTCACTGCAGATGTGCTGACACTGACTGCAACACCCATCCCACGCACCCTGCACATGTCGATGGTCGGCCTGCGCGACATTTCTTCTCTATCCACTGCGCCGTTGGACCGGCGTGCAATCGTGACCGAAGTGGTTCCATTCGACCACGGACGGATCAAGCAGGCAATTCTGCGCGAGCTGAACCGTGACGGCCAAGTCTACTTCGTGCACAACCGTGTACACAACATCCACGAGATCGCAAATACACTTCACAGGCTCGTGCCCGAAGCCCGGGTAATTGTCGGACATGGACAGATGCCGCCGCGGGAGCTCGAACAGGTTATGCTCCGTTTCATTCGCCGTGAAGTGGATGTGCTCGTTGCAACCACAATTATCGAATCGGGCATCGATATTCCGACGGCAAACACCATGTTCATCAACCAGGCCGATCACTTTGGATTGGCAGATCTCCACCAGTTACGTGGCCGGGTCGGACGCTACAAGCACCGTGCATATTGCTACCTGTTGCTACCCGAGGAACGTCCGGTTACCGAATCGGCAACAAAACGGCTCCGTGCAATCGAACAGTACGCCATGCTGGGTGCCGGATTCAAGATCGCAATGCGAGATCTTGAAATCCGTGGAGCAGGTAATCTGCTGGGTGCCGAGCAGTCCGGACACATCGCCGCGGTCGGTTATGAAATGTATTGCCGGCTGCTGGAACAGGAAACCCGTCGACTGCGCCATGAGCCTGTCATTGAGCCTGCAAAGACGCATCTTGAGATCAAACTCAGTGATCCGACGCCAGTAATTCCCAAGCGGTATATCTCCAGTGACAAGTTCCGGATGGAAGCCTATCGTCGCCTGAGTCGCGCCATCACCCTTGAATCACTTGAATCGGTCATCGGTAGCCTTCAAGATGCCTATGGGGATCCGCCACCACCCGCCCAGGCCCTGTTTGCCCTTACCGAACTTCGCATCGCCGCAACCATCCTGGGCATCGCCCGCATCAAACTTGAGCCGCCTGACCTGATCTTCACCGTGTGCCACACCGCGCACCTGGGTCAGGTAATAGCCGGTTCTGCTGGCCGGATTACTACCTTGGACGATAAAACGATCTACTACAGGCCCCCCGCCCGGTACCTAGAACCACAAGCCACCCTGCTGTCCGTCCTGCGCAAGTTGCTTGTGTGTCCAATCCACGATGAAACAGGCCTGGTGAGCCCAATACCAAGTTAGCTGGCCTGTTGCACGATGCGCAACATCTGATGATTCCGTGGATCCCCACGAAGAACTCGCTTGGCGATCAGAAGTGCCTCGTCCTTGCGCCCAATCTCCAGAAGAACCTGAGCCAGCAGGGCGGCAGGCTCGGCATGGTCGGTCAATCCGGTAGCCGCGGCCAAAGGGCACGACGGCCGATTGAGTGTCGCCACGAGCCAAGTGGCACTCACCTAAGAGCTTCAGTGCTTCATAAACCGGCTGTTCCTTGGCTAGACGTGTGATCTGCTGCAAGACTGCCGCTGCGCCACCATCTGCAATTAGGCAACGCATGTCCGCAATATGCTTGAGCGTTTCGGGTGTTACTGCCACATATCGATTCTTTGCCTTCAAGGTCCTTGGAAGTTTATCCCCTCATGTCACACGCGACTGCGGCCGAACATCCACTGTTCCCGCGTATCAATAACCTCTCGGTATACGGCAGTGTCTGCATCATTAAAACAGCAAAAGATAACCTGTCCTGGCCGCTGATTGGTTTCGAGGTAACCCAGTACGTGCCCGATGGCAATTTTCGCAGCTCGGTTCTTGGGAAACCGATACGCCCCAGTGCTGATGGCCGGAAACGCAAGTGTCTGGACGTCATGGGTTGCAGCAAGGTCAAGGCACTGCTGGTAACAGGAGGCCAGCAACACATCCTCCAGGGTCTGACCCAGCTTGGCCTGCGCATCACCGTGCCAAACCGGACCCACGGTGTGGATGATGTGCCGGATCCCGCGTACGCTCAGGTTGAAGCTCGGTGAGATTCTGGCCAGCCCCGTGGGGCAACCGCCCAATGTGCGGTTGTACTCAAGCAGACGCGGACCAGCGCCTCGATGGATTGCCCCATCAACGCCGCCACCGCCAAGCAACGATTCATTGGCAGCATTGATGATTGCATCAACCTCCCATGACCCAGGCGGGTTAGTGATGTCGCCGGTGTTGACGGCAATTCGGCCCAGTGCAGCCAGCATTGCCCCAGTGTACTTCCCAGGAAAATAAATCGCGCCCCATCCACCGCCATGCCGATCAGTTGTGAACTCAAGCATGCCGGCCCGGGACTTCAAAGCCGCCAGGTGGCTCTATTCCAACCGCGATCTGGCTTAGAAACGCAGCGCGAGAGGTGAATCCAAGATCTCCTTAACCACGATTGCCCGGTGCCAATCGCTTTGCTTCATCCGGTTGATGTTCAATCTCATTCCACGCTGCACGCGGCGGTGTGTGCCCTCTGTCGATGGAGCATCACTGATGTGTCGGTGTACGATGGACATGCCCGTATCGAGTGGCTCATGTTCGGCGGCTACGTTCTGCATGGATGCTGACACCGGCGCCGGCCTCGCGGCCCCCACAGGCGGCCGAGACTGTTTCCGGGCTTGCTGCACATGCTGGCGTCGCACCTGCTCAGTACGCCGAACCTGAAACTCCTCTCGGGACTGCGAAGATGGGCGCTGCCGGGTTGATGGGACACTTCGTACGGGCTGAGGCGGGGCAGTCCGGGACGGTGCTTGTGGCTGCTGCGGCTGCCGCGGAGCCTTTTTCTGTTGGCGTAGGTCCGCGGCCCGTTTCTCATACTGTGCCTTGGCCTGGGCCCGTGCAATGCGCTCAGCCATGGTCATGTTTTCCGGTTCGGATGATACTGAAGTGGTTCCCTCGGCCACGCCTCGGCCAGCCATCTGACGTTGGGCACGACGTTTGGCAGCCAGTTCGTCCAGCCGACTCGCTGGGCCACTGGTCCGGGCCCGCTCAGCTGCCTGGCGTCGAGCCGCCAGCTGCTTGATCATACTGGTGGCCCAGCCCCCGAAAACCACAATTAAAAAGATGGCGATGTACAACACATCGCCCAAGTCCATGCCGAATACCAAGAGGTCAGAGCCCAAGGTCATGACAATAGTGTACCAATCGGCTCGGCCCAGAACAGAGGCCGGGTTGAATTTTCTACGGTCAGCGTCTGCAACGTCACCCGATATACCGGCTCGAGGATTTCACGGCACAACACATCCGCCCAATATCCGGCAGCGACAAGCCGACCGCCATCCATCAGCCACACTTCGTCGGCATAACGAGCTGCCAGATTCAAATCGTGCAATACAACCAGTACTGCCAGCCCAGATCTCGCTAGTTGTACGAGCCGGTCCATGCACTGGTATACGTGATGCAGATCCATCGCGCTCGTAGGCTCATCGAGCAGCATGACCTGGCCAAAACCCCGTGACTGCGCCATCGCTCTGGCGAGCAGGACTCGCTGCTGCTGACCCACAGACAGGTGACCGAAGACTCGCTGCTGCACCGCCTCCAGGTCACATGTCTTCAATGCCATGTCTGCGGCATCAGGATCCGGACCAAGAGCAAATCGGCCCATTTCAACAACTTGGCGAACGGTAAATGTGAATGCGATCGAGCCGCGCTGCGGAACAAAGCTAACCAGAGCAGCCCGGTGCTTCTCGGGCAATCGGAGCACATCGGTCCCCCGCAGCACAACGTGGCCCGTCCACGGCCGTAAGTGACCAAGCATCAGACGCAGCAGCGTCGACTTTCCCGCCGCGTTTGGCCCGATCAGGGCACATACGCGACCTGCGGGCAGCACCCCACTGATCTTGTGCAAAACGGCTGTGCCTGGCTCGTATCCGAAGGATACCTCGTCCAGAGACATCGCCGCTTGGGTTGAATCGTTATCGGACATAGTCATACCGCAAACCTGCAAAGGCACCGGGTCACAATGGTTGTTCGCTCCGCGATGTCCGATTAAATCGGTTGGGTGCAATTTTACAGTTCTACAGCTCAGGTTCCTTGCAATTCAATCCGATCAAATTACCAAGCATACCCCGGTCGAGACAAATCTATGAGCGCAGAACACACCCCACCCCAGGCAACTGACGCCCCAAATACCGATCAGGTCATGGGCTTACTGGGCGATCTTGAGGAGCGTCTGGGCAAACTTAAACAATGGCAGGTTGAGAACGATCAGCACGCCGAACACTGTCGGGGCCAAGCCGAGCAGTTGGAGCAACGCACCGACAAACTCGAGCAGCGTGAGCAGCAGCTGACCCGGAATCAGAACGAAATGGGGCAGGCCCGAGCCGACCTGCAAGACAAGCAAAACGAGCTTGAGCAGCACCGGGAAAACCTGGAAACGGAGCAGAAACAACTCGAACAGACACGACTTCAGATCACCGAGAACCGGCAGAAAATAGATGAAGCTTGGGTGAAGTTCCGCGAGCAGAAAGCCGCGATGAACCAGCTCGGCGATGAATGCCAGAATCAGAAACAGCAGCTCGACCAGCGAGAGAAAGAGCTTCAAGAGCAATGGCAGAAATACCAGAGTCGGCACGCTGAAATCGATGAACAGCGTGCCCAGACCAATGCACTGCGAAAACAGCTCGAGACGGACCGAGCTGTCGTCCTGCAACAGATCGAATCACTCGAAACTGATCAGTCCAAGACCGAACAGTTCAAGGCGGACCTCTTAGAGCAGAATCGCCTGTATGAAACCGAACGGTTCAACCTCAAGCTGCGATCAGAAGCGATTGATGTCCAGCAGCAGCAATTAGAACGGGCCCGAACCGAGCTGGCCGAACAGGCCGCTTCCATGGCTGCACTCCAACTGACCGATGTCCACCAGACAAATGTCACCACAGCCGAGATGGAGAAGAGTCGGGTCAAGCTACAGCAACGTAGCGAATTTCTTGAGACCCGCAGTCGGGAACTGGACGACCGGGCACACGAAATCGAACAGAAAACAGAGTCGCTGCGGCGCCGGGAGGTCAAGATTGAACAGCAGGCCACTGGCTTGGCCCAGCCCGCAGGCAAACTGCAAGATCAGGTTGCCCACCTGAAAGACCGATCGTCACAACTGGATGCCAAAGAAAAACGATTACAAGCACAGACACAAGAATTGGCTGATCGCGGGGCGGAATTAGAGAAATTGATGGTCGCACTCGAAGCGGCGCAGAGCTCAATCCAGAACGCCATCGCCACGGACAAGGACCCACTGTCTACCGAACGGGAAGAGCTCCAATTAAAGCAGGCTCAGTTCGAGAAGCAACTCGAAAGGATCCAGCAGGAACGAGAACAAGTCGGCCAACATGAAACTCATATCCAGGGAGCTCACGGGGCTCTGAAACATCGTCGGCAAAAACTGCAACGTTACCGAAAACTGCTGCGAGAGCGATCAAAGGCGATCCAAAAGGCCGAGGCTCAAACCGCATCTAGCAGCGCCCAATTCGCCGGAATCGCCAGGGAACGCCAGATGCTCATCGAGGTCAAGAAATTTCTTGAGTCCTCCGAAGAGGAAATGGCCAAACGCTGGGCGACAGGCAAAGCAACGAACACGATGATCGGCCTGATCATCGCTGGACTCATGATGTCCGCATTCAGCTACCGGCTGGGCATCAAGCTGGTGCCATCAAGGTGGCAATCTACCATGGTGCTGGAGGTCAAGTCGACTGACGAACCCGAATCCAACGACCTTTGGCTCGCTCAGCAGCAGAAGGCACTGATCGGTGAGCGGATACTGACCGAAACGGCACGCCAACTGGACAAGCGTGGGGTCCACTCACTGACCAGTGTCCCGGTGCTGGGTGAACACCTCGCCCAGCACCTGACCATCACAGGCCAGCCACCCAATCTCCTGCTGACCTATCGTGCCACCGATAACAAACAGGCCGTAGCCGTATTGGAAGCAGTAGGTGATTCCTATCTCAAATATCGCATGGCAGCAGATCGGGCTCAAAACCGTACCGAAACGACGCGAATCATCCAAGCGGTGTCCCGCACCGAAATTCCCACCCAGAAAGAGCAATTGAAGGTTGCCGGCATCGCCTTGGGCTCCATGGCCACGATGGCGTTGCTGCTCTTACTGGTCTTCCGCCTGCTACTGAGCCGGACCCAGCGAGTATTCGACCCGCAGGCGGTCCCTGAACTCTCCGTGCTTGAACAGCCCGACGCCTGATCAAGCTAGCAGGCGACACGCCCCCGTTGCATCGCCCCGCTGATATTTAATTGCACCAGGCCACTGCAGCCAATCTGGCCTTCAGCAGCCATCCGCCTCTCCGGCTTGACACCTGGCGTGCCAAGGTTAGACTGACAGGCTCGGTTTTATGAGAATCTGCCTTAACTTCTAGGCTAGGCGATCCGGAGATGAATCGTCAAACTTACCACGCACGAAAGGGCCAGGTGCCGCAGAATTGGCATCATGTAGATGCTGCTGACCAGATACTGGGGCGACTCGCCAGTCGTGTGGCCGTCCTCCTGATGGGTAAGCACAAACCACAGTACACCCCCCACGTCGATGTTGGAGACTACGTCGTAGTAACCAATGCCCAGCAGATCCGCATGACCGGTAATAAGCTCGACCAAAAGGTTTATCAGACCTACTCAGGCCATCCCAGTGGTCGGAGAACACGCAGCTACCGACAAGTTCTTGAAACAAAGCCGGAACTGCTTCTACACCGAGCTGTACGCCGTATGCTTCCAAAGAATCGCCTCGCAACCGGAATGCTCAAGAAGCTGAAGGTATACGCCGGATCGGAGCATCCGCATCAAGCTCAGAAACCACAACCGCTCAGCCTCTTCTAATCCAAGCGCACGCCTCCCCATGGAACAAGACACCAACACCAAAACAACTCCTCCACCCTCGGCCGATACCGACACCGGGCTAACCGCAACCCCCACCGCCCCTGCCAAACCGGATCGCGGTGGTTTTGTATGGGGAACCGGCCGGCGTAAAAGCTCCGTTGCACGAGTCCGAGTGAGGCCGGCCCAGGAAAAAGGTAAAGGCCAATTCCTAGTCAACCGACGCGAAATTGAGAATTACTTCTCCGAACCGCAACATCGCAATGCCTGCCGGATTTGTCTTCAGGACACCGAAACTGAAAATGGTCTGGATGTCTATGTCAACGTACATGGGGGGGGCATCACAGGACAGGCTGAAGCCATTCTTCTCGGTGTGGCCCGGGCACTGAAAAGCTATGATCCGACACTAGAACCCACGTTGCGAGAGAAGGGATATCTGACTCGTGACCCTCGCGAAGTCGAGCGTAAAAAGTACGGTCAACGCGGAGCAAGGCGGCGTTTCCAGTTCTCGAAACGATAGCCCAGATCACTCTGCCCGCAGCTTCGCCGCGATGGAACTGAAGCCAGTTTCTCCGCACCAAGTGGCGTCCCATCACACATTTGATCTAATTTTCAGCGGCACGGGCCTTGGGGCAAATACACGAGAACCAAATCATAACATCAGACATCTAGGTTCTTTACTTCGAGTGCATGGTCCTCGATGTATCGACGCCGCGGCTCGACTTCCTCGCCCATGAGCACACTGAACAACTGCTCGGCCTCGCTGGCAGTGTCCCAGGTCACTCGCAGCAGAACCCGATTTTCGGGATTCATCGTGGTTTGCCACAACTGATCAGCATCCATCTCGCCCAAACCTTTGAAGCGTTTAATATCGATACCAAGTTTACCTACTTCAAGGATCCCGTCCAGGAGGTGGAGGAGATTGGGCACCGGAATGACTATGGGCGACTGATCACTGCTACCAACGTGCAGTTCGTATCGAGCAGGACACGCCTCGCCGGAAATGGATTCAGCAGGAGCCAGGAATAGATCACCTACTTCGAAGCCCAACTCTTGTAGCCGCAGAAAAAATTGCTCCAGTTTTTTGACCTCATGCAGTTCCCTGCGGGTTACCTGACGCTGCGCCCGTGAGCTAGCATCGTGCTCACCGATCACCTGATCAAACTCTGGATCAGTCTGCGTCAAACCATGCTCAGAGCAAAACGTTTCCTCATCTCGCTCCGACCAGAAAAAGTGGTCGCCTCCAAGATCATTCGCCTGTAGCCCATCAGGTATGAATAGATGAATTCGTGGCAGTTGCATCTGCGCCACAGGATCG
>CAUZOD010000046.1:0-14193 GCA_963581115.1 Phycisphaerae bacterium
ATGTGAGCGTGCATCATATGATGCTGCTCGATAAGATACGCACCGAAGCGTACGAGCGAGCGTTGGTTCAGAACGTCACGCCGGGATGCCGGGTGTTGGACTTCGGGTGCGGCACCGGGGTGCTGTCGATTTTCGCCTCTCGCGCAGGTGCCGAGAAGGTCTATGCGGTGGATGAGTCGATCTTTATCCAAAAGGCGTACGCCATCGCCAAACGTAACAAGATCGAGAACATCGCCTTCTACCACAACGATCATTTAACTCTAGAGCTGGATTCCAAGGTGGATGTCCTGGTGTCTGAGTGGATGGGGCATTTTCTGTTCTACGAAGGGATGCTCGGCCCGTTGCTACACCTCAGGGACAAATACCTCGTCGAAGGTGGCACGATGATCCCCGGGCGGATGTCGCTCCATGCAGCCTTCATCACCGACGAATTGTGCTATGACCATTATTCGTTTCTCAGAACCAGTCCCTACGGAATCGACTTCAGCCCAATCGCCGATATGCCGCTTGCTCAGGTGCAGCTCGAGAGGGTCACTCCCGATCAGATTCTGGTCCCCACGGTCGATCTCGGAACCTTGGACCTCCATACCCTTGAAGCACGACCCAAGGCACTCTCGGGCACCATCGTCCCGACCGCGCAAGCAACAGTGTACGGCTTCTGTGCATGGTTCACAGCGCACCTAGTGGAGGGTATCGATCTCGGAACCGGCCCCTTCGATCGGCCGACTCACTGGAATCAAATGTACTTCCCGCTCAACGAGCCGCTCAAAGTCGAACCCGGGGTGGAACTGACCATCGATCTCACCCTGCCCGATGAAACGCTCACCCAGCACTTACCGGCCTGGTATTGGTCTATTTCGGACGGTACACGCACGATCGAAATGAACGATATCGACCATCGAGAACAATTCGATCCGTTTCTGCCGAGTGGCTTGATTACCGACTGAAGTTAAATTGCCGTATCGAGGGGCCAGAGCAGGCGAATTCTGCTCGGCAACATCGATGACCTTTGCAGATTCGAGTGGCGAGCCGCACATTGCAAACGAACGAGCCCCTTTCAGCATCTGGCAGATTTTCGTTCCTTGGGTAACGAATCGGCCTGGGGAAGCCGATCGCGATGGTCGCGCCCGGTCGCGGTCAGCAGACCGGATAGGTTACCCGACCACCAGGTTGACCGATTTGTTGGGTACGACGATCACGCGGCGAATGGCCTTTCCGTCGGTGAACACTCGAACTTTCTCGCTGGCCAACGCCATGGCTTCGAGTTCTTCTTGGCTCGCGTCGCGAGGCACGGTGAGTTTGTCGCGCAGTTTTCCATTCACTTGAACCACCACCGTCGTCTGATCGGTGATCGTTTTGCCCTCGTCCCACTTCGGAAATAGCGTCTCTGAGACAAGATCCACCAAGCCCAGTTGCGCCCCCATCTCGTCAGCAAAATGTGGCGCCTGCGGGCTTAACATCGTCAGAAAGGCGGGTAGCACAGCACGGGGCACTTGCTCGAGACGCATGAGATGGTTGTTCAGTTCCATCAGCTTCGCCAAAACCGTGTTCAGCGAGAACGCCTGATAATCACCGGTGACCCCTTTGATCGTCACGTGCAACCGATGTTCAACTGATAGGAAATTTGATTCCGCGCCGCCGTCTCCAGATGGCCAGGGGGGTGAGGGGTTACGTGGGCATCAGTGAACAGCACCGGCTGGACAGAGGGCTCGTGCACCTGGCCGGTGTGGTCAACGGCAAGCTGTTGAAGATCAAGCTTGTCACCCCCACGATGTTGATTCCCGGTGAAACCCGCCAATGGGACGCGGCCGCCAAAACATCATTGAAACAGCGGCAACAGGCACACATCATTGAGCAACTGCACAGTGCAGGACTCATCAACCGCGGTGACCAAACAAAAGAATCAAAAGTCTTTGTCGCCTTGGAAGCGTGGGCAAATTGTTTTGAGAATGATGATTAAAGACTAGGGTGCGTCCTCAATCCAACGCTTTGGCCTTTGTCAGCGAGCCAGTCGGCCGCCGTCAATCGGGGCGACAGGATTTGAACCTGCGACCTCTTCACCCCCAGTGAAGCGCGCTACCAAGCTGCGCTACGCCCCGTGCATATGAAAAATGGCAGTCTAGCCGCGTTCTGTGGTAGCGGCAAGCCTTAACTTCGCTCCGCGATGATAAAACAAATATGAATCTACTAAAGGAACCTGTAAGCAATCATGCCATGTTCCAAGTAAGTAAGTTGTAATTTCCTAACAGTTGAATGGGCGTCGAATGCACATCGCCGAAGACAAGTCAAATAGCCACGGGCAGTAGTTGATTGGCCTCGCTGGGCACTGCATCTGTTCCACGGATCCGCTGCGGATCTCGCAGCAGCTTCGTCCGGCCACTCACGATGGTCGCCAAGACGCGACCCGTCACATCCCATCCATGGAAGGGGCAGTTGCGAGATCTACTTGCGAACCGATCCACATCGATCGTCCACGAGTAGTTCGGATCGATCACAGTTACATCGCCATCGGCACCTTCGGCCAGCGTTCCCTTACCAACTAAACTATAGAGTTGCGCCGGACGACGCGTCATCATCATAATCATCTGCGGCCAATCGATGGTCCCACTATCAACCAACGCCCTGATATAAAGCGGCAGAGCACATTCCAGACCCAAGATACCCGCTGGAGCAATCGCAAATTCCTGCTCCTTCTGTTCCCGAGTGTGCGGCGCATGGTCGGTAGCAAGCATGGTGATGGTGCCATCACGGACACCTTCCAACAGTGCGTGGATATCTCGTCGGGTTCGCAGTGGCGGGTTCATCTTGTACCGGGTGTCGTAGCCCTTGCAGTCATCTTCGGTCAGCAGCAGGTGATGGGGCGTGACCTCCGCACTAACTGGTTCGCCGTCCTGACGGGCGCGACGGACCAGTTCTACGCCACCTTCAGTCGACAGGTGCTGGACGTGATAGCGGCAACCAATCCCACAGTTGAGTAAGACATCCCGCTGGATCATCAACAGTTCAGCCACCGAGGGCCGGCCGGTAAGGCCAAGTTGGGTAGCCAGAGTCCCGGCATTCATGACGCCGTCGGTGACCAGTGATGGATCTTCGCAGTGCTGTAACAGCGGGCGATTGGTCATCTTGACGTATCCCAAAGCCTTGGTCATGACATCGCTGGATGCAATGCAGTCACCATCATCACTAAAAGCCACAGCGCCAGCCTGGGCCATCAATGCGATCTCCGCAAGTTCCTGGCCACGACGCCCCTTGGTCACAGCGCCCGTGGGAAAGACGTGGCACAAATTAGCGCGAGCGGCCTGCTTGTATACAAATTCGATCCGTGCATCGTCGTCGATATCTGGATGCGTATTGGCCATACATACGACCGATGTAAAGCCACCGTTGATGGCCGCGGCCGCACCACTGGCGATAGTTTCCTTTTCCTCTTCACCCGGCTCACGCAGGTGCACCTGGGGATCAATCAGGCCCGGACACACGATACACCCAGAGGCATCGAGCACCGCACCGGCCGGAGAAGAGACCTTCCGCATACCGGTGATCCGACCATTCTCGATAATCAGGTCAGTGATTCCATCGAACCCGCTACCCGGATCGATCACGCGGCCGTTCTGGATCACGAGGCTGGACATGCACCAGAGTGTAATTCAGCAACCACTGCAACCACAACCCTGCCACAGACTCATGGATCGCCAATCACTGGGATGGTCCCGACGGAGCTCATGCCGAATCGGAAACCCCGGCCCCTGGCCCATCTTCGATGATGTCGACGTTTGCTTGATCCAGGCCCCGTCGACTACGCACGTACTGCAGGTATTCCCACTGCATCTGCTTAGTCTGGCGGAGCACCTCGTACCGACCGACATGAGACCGAACGTACGATGCCAATACCGTGATGGCACAGGCAAACAGCACATAGCCTGTGGTTATGACCAGAATCAGCTGAATCAGCAACGAGTCTGACATCGCAGTGGAGATATCGGTGCCTGGACCATGATGCTTGACAAACAACAGTTATCGGGTTGGTGGCTGAGTGACGACTGTTAGCCGTGCGGCTAGACTTCATGGCCATGCCGGGTACAAGATTTCGTGGTATGTCTCTTGTGGTTTTGAGTCGGCTGTTTCAGTGGTGTGAACCGGCTTCCCGCTGGCGCCTGGAGCAGTGGATCGCCATAGCCACTGTCCTGCTTCTGGATCTAATCCACGGCGGACTGCCGGTCACCGCACAAAGTGATGCGGTACGACTGGAGGTCCCACGTGCACGAGTCGGGCTTGGAGGCCACGTGCGCCCGGGGACCTGGACCCCGCTGCAACTTCTAGTCACAAATCAACAACTAACGCACAAAGTTGTCTCCTGTCGCTGGTTGCTCCAGGACCAAGACGGCGACACCGTAATGTCTCAGCGCCAAGTCACCCTCAACCCGCAGCGTACCGAGCACGTCTGGCTGTACGGTAATCCGCCGCTGTCAACCCGCCCGGGCCAGCGATGGGTGATACAGGTGGTACAGGAGGATCCTCCCCAGGTACTGGCGGCAGAACAGATCCATCTGGTTGATAACAATTGGATCCAGCCAGACGTCGGCGTGGTTGGGGTCTTTAGCAACAGTGACCTGGGACTCAGCCAGCATCTGGATCCCCGAACCCTCACCCAGCACGAACAGGTCGTGGCGCTGCGAGGGCTGACACTTCAATGGCTACCCGATCGCTGGTTTGGCCTGTCGGCAATGCAGGCAATGATCTGGGCGGCTGATGGCGGGAACCCCAACGGATCAGACGTCCGTCCGGAAGTGCTGCAGGCGATCCGGCAATGGGTTCACCGTGGCGGACACCTGGTAATCTTCCTCCCCTTAATCGGAGAACCGTGGACGGACTCGGCCTTGGCTGATCTGCTGCCAGTAAGCTCCACCCAGATGCGCCGCGTCGACGGAATGCCACCTCGCATCGCGGGGCAACTCCCGGGTGAGCAGGCACCGTTGACACCAATCCGTATGACAATTTTCGATGTCGGCAGCAACGTGCCAGTATTAGCCCGCACTCGCGATGGCGATCCCCTGATCATCTCGGATCGTTACGGTTTCGGCAGCGTAACGCTGATCGGCCTTGATCTAGCCGACGATCGGATAAAGCGATTGGGTTATCCGGGTACCAACGTGCACGAAGGAATCTGGCACACAATATTCCAGTGGCAGGGACCGGTCTACAAGCCCAACGAAGTCAAGCATTGGATCGCCAACGGAACCCACAGCCGTCCAGACCTGCGCAACCCGAAGAATCTGACCAGTAGCATCGATGCCCTGGTTGCACAGACCGGAACCGCCGCTGCCGGACTGCTGGCAGCAATCCTGATATTCGGACTTTACTGGATACTGGCAGGCCCCGTGAGCTACTTCGGACTCAAACAGTACAAGGCGATGCGCTACAGTTGGCTGGTTTTCACCACGATAATTTTCCTGTTCACCATCGTGGCCTGGAGCGGGGCATTCATCATGCACCCGGTCACAACCACGATCAAACACTTCAGCATCTGCGATGTAGATGTAAAACGCGGTATTGTTCGCACACTCGCCTGGCCATCGGTATACGTGCCACGCTTCGACAGGATCACGGTAGCATTGAAACCGTCTGAAGGCCCTGGCGGATGCAATACCCTTGCAAGTCCCGGTATCCGCCTAACACTGGCAGATGAAGGCTTCCTGGATCCCCAGTCCTATGTGGTGGACTGCGCACGCCCGGAATCAGCCCAAGTGCCATTTCGCTCCACTACCAAGAACTTCGAGATTGACTATCTGGGACCGATCAGTGCACTTGGTCCCGATTGGCCTGCACCACAAGGGCAACTACAGTTGAAGAATTTCTGGCCAGAAGGACAACTGTCCCATGATCTGCCCGGCCCACTGCGCGACGTGTTGTTTGTGTACTGTACCGGCCGTCAGGCCGGCAGCACGAAGCAAGCCCCATGGGTATGGAGACTTGACAAACCCTGGGACCCGGGCACCACGCTCAAGATCCAGATACCCAAGCCACAGGCATTGGCACTAGTCAAGCGCCCCAAGGGTGATTGGAGCAATCGTCAGTGGAAAAATGAGGGTTACCTAGGTGACCTAATTGACAGAAAAACCGCACACACCCAGGTTTCCGCTGTCAACGATCTGATTCAGCGCATGGACATGCTATCTTTCTTCAACTATCTGCCGCCACCGGATTTTCGCAATGGGAATGTTCTGCCTGGTCCGACGGCATACCGGCGTACATTGGGACGATCGATGGACCTGACCTCCCTGACCAACGGTAAGCGACTGATCATCATCGGGCACTTGGAGGACCAACCGCTACCGGTACCCCTGACAGTCGATGGCAAATACTTGGAAAGTCGTGGCTGGACCGTGGTAAGATGGATATACGACCTTGACTGATAGATGGCAGGAGGGGTGCCCAGAGGCCGGATCGCAAAGCGGACCGGAATTGCCTGTGCCGATGATCCAGACAATCAACCTGACCAAGCGCTACGGCGAGTTGATGGCGCTGGCCAATCTCAACCTTGAAATCGAAGAGGGAGACTGTTTTGGGTTCATCGGGCCCAATGGTGCCGGAAAAACCACGACTATTAAGATTCTTGCAACGCTGCTCAAACCCAGTTGGGGAGAGGCAAGAATCAATGGGCTGTCGGTAGGGCCGGTAAACGCCCGACAGGTTAGATCAATCATCGGCTATGTCCCAGACTACTTTGGTTCGTATAAGGATATGGTGGTCAAGGAGTATCTTGAATTCTTTGCCGCCAGCTACAACATACATGGCTCCCAACGGCAGCGAGTAATCGGAGATGTCCTCGACCTGACGGATCTGGACTACAAGGCTGAGGCGGAGGTTAATTCCCTGTCCCGAGGTATGCAGCAGAGGTTGAGCGTGGCTCGTGTCCTCCTGCACGATCCCAAGGTATTGCTGCTAGATGAGCCGGCTTCTGGTCTCGACCCGCGAGCCCGTATCGAGATGCGAGAGCTGCTCAAGGAACTGCACCGGATAGGCAAAACTATCCTGATCAGTTCACACATCCTGCTGGAACTGGCAGATCTGTGCAACAAATTCGGAGTCGTCGAACAGGGCCAGCTGAAATTCGTTGGCTCAATGACCGAGATTATCGATCGAGCCCGGGCCGATGTTGTCCTGCATGTCGGCGTGAGCCGACGTCTCGACGAAGCTGCTGTGATGATTAAACAGATCCCCGGCGTGATCGGCACCAAAGTGACCAATAGCCACATTCGTGTCAATCTTGACCCAAAAGCAGCCGACCCAGCGCAGATCGCCGAGCGGCTGGTCAGTGAAGGTTATGGCCTAACTCGCCTGGAAGAAGAAAAGGTCAATCTTGAAACCGCGTTCATGCGGCTTACCAAGGGCCTAGTCCAATAGCAAAGAACCCGTGACTGGCCCAAGTGAAAATTACAATTCAGAGTTTTCGCTCTGCTTACATGGCGGCTTGCGGCGACCACCACCCTGGTAGCCGTGTCGAGATTCATGCTCGCCGCAGCTACGGTACTCTTGACGTCGCTGTTGCATCTTCTGTCGCCGCTTGTCCATTTTTTGACGCAGCTTCCGGCGATTTTTCTCAAAGATCGGACGTTGCTCATCAGTAAGTACAACGTCCGCCACATCGTCCAATGAATCGGTCGGCTGCGGGATAGTCTGCAGTAGTTCCCTCAGTTCATTGGCCACGATCTGACGGTCCTGCTGATCGCTATCCCGCCGTGCCAGGCGCAGTTGCTGGCGCAACTCGGCAATCTGATCTTGATTCTGCTTCCGCCATGCATGAATATCACGCCGGGCGCCCTGCATGAGTTCACCCATCTGCTGCTTCTGTGACGGCGTCAGTTCAATCCCGTCGGTCAGTTGCATCATAAAAACTCGTCGGTTGCGCTGCGGGTGCGGGCGCCCAGAACCATCATGACGGCCTCGCTCACCATATTGGCGCATGCGATGATCGGCGGGGCGGTGGCCCTGGCGAGACCATCGGGGATGGCGACGCCCACGATCGCCGGACTCGCCCCCAGCCGATCGGTGGCGGTGCCGACGGGGATGTGAACGCCAAATCGACTCGGACTCGGCTTCCGAGAACACATCCTCGGTACTGGTCGATGATGACTCCACAGCCGGATTGGCCAAGGCCATGGCGGTAAATAGCCAGAGCGATCCAAAGCTGACCAGTCCCATACAGCGTAGGTCGAAGATCATATAAAGATTCCTTTTAACCGAGACCCGTGATGATCAAACGTGTATTTGCAACCCTACCAAACCAGCCAGATTCACATCAGGCACCATAATTATAACGCGGCCAAGGCCGCATTATTGCACTAATCAATTGGCACGAACCTGAGCCACACTCTATCATTCGGTGTTTCAGCACTGTTTGTGGGAGCCATCCATCATGCCGATAACCAAACAGGATATTCTCGAGCAGCTGGAGCGGATCACAGATCTGGAGCCGGATCAGATCAATCGCCTTGCCTGGTGCGACGGAGCGGTCCAAGTGACAATTGAAGTCATCGGCGACAATGCCCAGCAGCAGAGAATGCGGCAGAAAGTCAAAACCGCCATCGAAGCCTTGGGACCGGAAGTCCGACAAATAGCCATTGAAGTGGCCACTCCTCACGGGCAAGAATCCGCCCCCGGTTCGAACCAACCCAAGGCCGCTGACGGCAATCCACTGCCGAATGTCCGACAAATTGTTGCAGTTGGCGCCGGCAAGGGAGGTGTCGGAAAAAGTACCATTGCTGTCAATCTCGCTGTGGGGCTATCCCGCCAGGGTGCAACGGTAGGGCTGCTGGATGGTGATATCTATGGCCCATCCATTCCAACCATGCTGGGCATCAATCACCTCGAGGTCCAAAGCCGTGATGACCGCTTCCTGCCCTTCGAAGCGCATGGAATCAAAACCATCTCAATGGGCTGTCTGGTTGAAGATGACAAACCATTGATCTGGCGCGGGCCCATGGCCCATGGCGCCTTTCGCCAACTGGCCACCCAGACCAACTGGGGACCGCTAGATTTCCTTGTGATTGATCTGCCACCAGGCACTGGCGATGTTCCGCTGACAATGAGCCAATTGCTGCCACTAACAGGTGCCGTAATCGTCTGCACACCACAAAAGGTAGCTCAGGATGATGCGATCCGAGCACTAGCGATGTTCCGTCAGCTTGGCGTGCAAGTACTAGGTGTGGTCGAGAACATGAGCTACTTCGTTGGTAATGATCTGGTGGAATATGACATATTCGGCCGGGGGGGTGCCCAGTTTATGGCCGAGAAGCAATCAGTACCCTTTCTTGGTGATATCCCCATTAACATGCGGTTGAGGCAAAACTGTGATGCCGGCAACCCAACGGCCAACTTCGAGGGCCAGGACCCATTGGCCACGGCATTGCCAGCACTTGTGGAGCACTTTCAGACCCAGGTTCAGGCAAACCAAGGCCAGGCCAAACCCACTATCAGCGTCCATTAAGCCAGATATTTCGGGAATCTCTATTTAGCGCACGCGTTACACACCATGCCATGAGGGTGGATGCCTATATGCACGCCGACCTATAATCAATATAAGTTCATATAAATCAAATACTAGCAGACTAACACATCGCCCAGGCGATAAATGGCCCTATAAAAGGCGGCGAATCTGCAAATTTACTCTTGGCACAGTCTTTTGACCCGGCTATGTTGGTCGCGCGTGTGTCGGTTGGGTAGAAAGGTCTGCGTCAAGGTTGACTTGCCAGAGAAACGGCGGGAGAGTTTAAGAAGCCACTTTGACGACTAGGCGATTTTGCTTGGAGGAAGAAAGATTGCCACGTCTCACGTGATCGCGACAAGATAGAGCAAAATTGTCAGGGAGGTAGAAAGATGTCCGGCTCAAAAGGCTAGGCATCTTTTTTTTTTGTGCAAGGGAGTGGGAGGGCTAAAAGGTTTGACGCCACGGGCAGACCCATCCCGGGTTTCACCGAAGAAGACGGCGACAAAATAAGTGGCGACGCCGTTGACCAGCTAGTCTCCTGGAACGGACGAAGCGACGTATCGACCCTGAAAGGTAAGCCCGTCAAACTGCGATTCATCATGCGTGACGCGAAGCTTTACGCATTCCAGTTTGTTGCTGGCGCCAAAACCTCTCGGCGGGAACCATGATTCGACCGGAACCCGACCACCTGTGGGTGGCCATGACCGGGAGATTCGTGAAATCGTGGGAGCCTGCGCTTGCCCAAATGAGATTATCTTTCTTGGAGCCCTTGCAGGAACAACCTGTAGTAGGTGAGAGGGCCCAGGAAGTCGTCTACCGAGTGGAATCAGAGCAATCCTCACACCAAAGACGTAACGTCGCGACAAGCCGCTGTAAACGCTCACCAGCTTCGTCCTGGACGAAGTGACGCAGTGGCTGTCCGACCAGCTATTTACGTGCAGCCATAAAACTGGTGCGTGCTATCGCCGGCCACAAAGAATGTCATGCAGCCCGCGGACCAAGCGACCGATCCCTTCGGCGACACGATCTTCCTTCAACGCTCCATAAGAGATGCGCAGTGTGCAACCATCTAGGCCAAAGGTGTTACCGGGAATGGCCGCAACCCCATAATCCTTGATCAGGCGGTGCACAAGCGCCATGGGATCCAGATCGCAGTCAAGTTGTAACAGATAGTAAAAGGCCCCATCAGCCCTGGGAACATGGCATGCAGATCCCAGTTGATCGAGAGATTCGCGTACCAACGATCGGACTCGATCCAGGGCTTGCACATGGTGACGACAGAATGAGGAGCCGGTTTCCATGGCTCCTATCGCTGCAAACTGACAGACGACCGGGGGACAGATCAGGATCGTGTCCTGAATCTTCTTGATCGGGGTTTCCAGAAAGGATGGAATAACCATGTAGCCGATGCGCCAACTAGCAAATCCATAGGATTTTGAAAGTGAAAATAACGAAATCGTGTGTTTCTGGGCACCCACGATTGCTCCTGGCGAAAAGTGCCGGGTGTCTCCGTAAACAAAGTACTCGTACGCCTCATCATGAATGTGGTAGATGCCACGATCAGCGCACAGCGAGTTGATCTGTCTCAGTGTGGCTTCGGCGATCACGGCCCCGCTGGGGTTATTTGGCGAAATCGTAACTACCGCCCGTGTCCGATTGGTAATCGCTGTCGCAATCTGGCCGATACATGGCTGGTATTCGTCATCGGTTGCAATCGCCACCACCTTGCAACCTGCAATCCTGACCGCCATCTCATGATTAAAGTAGTAGGGCACCAGAAGTATGACCTCGTCGCCCGGATCGGCAATTGCCAGCACTGCGTTGATGAATGCCATATTGCCACCAGCGGTTACGATGACGCGTTGTCCATCACCAATCATGATGCGATTGTCTTGGGCTAGTTTGTGATCAATCGCATCACGGAGTGGCTTGATTCCCTGCACTGCCTGATACAGATGATTCCGTGGATCGGCGTGGAATCGCTGGATTGCTGCATAGACCTTGTCCGGTGGTGCATAGTGCACGACACCCTGTCCCAGGCTGATGGCACCGGCATGTGCCCGGACTAATTCTCCAACCACCGGAATGACCGGGGTCTGCACAGCCCGCAACCGATCTGAGATTTCTCTCAAGTGAGCACCTCTGCCATGGCCAAAACTGACAGCAGTTGATCGAGATCACCGTCTTCTAGGTCCGCTCGCAGGCCCAGTCTCACGCAAGACCGCCCCGGAGCTACCGTGGGGGGACGGATCGGCACTGCTAGAATGCCGCCGCTGTGCAAATGTGCAGCCAGCGCAACTGCAGCGGGTGCCGAACCGGTAGTCAGACAAACAATGGGACCGGCAGTAGTGTTCACCGATGTAGAAAAGTCAACTCCGCCTGACTCGATCCAGTTCATGCGGATGAGTTCTGACTGAATCCGATGACAGATGTCACTCAGCCGCCGGCGCCTCTGAGGCTCATCATGAATCACCTCCAAGGCCGCGCCGATCGCTGCTACCTGGCCGGGGCAAGCCGAAGTGGTGTAAATGTAGCTGCGTGCCCGGTTGATCAGGCTCTCGATAACTGGACATGATCCGGTCACAATACCACCCTGCCCGCCTAATGCCTTGCTGGCGGTACTGATAACAATATCGACTCGCCTTGAAACACCCTGCACCTCGCATTGACCGGCTCCAGTGGGGCCGAAGACTCCCGTACCATGGGCCTCATCAATAACAGTCGTTGCACCGTACTGATCTGCCAAATCACACAGCACTGTCAAGTCCGCCACGGTGCCATCTATCGAAAAAACTGAATCAGTAACCAGAAACTTTCGTCCAATCCGCCCCTTACTCGTCGACCGGGACAGCAACTGATCCAGACGGTCGTAATCGCGATGTGGGAAACGGCACAGCGTCGGGCCACTGATCCGAGCGGCGTCGATCAAGCTGGCATGTGACCGCTTGTCGATGAAGACCGTATCACCAGGGCGTGCCAGGGCGGTGAACACGCCGAGATTGGCCAAGTAACCACATGGAAAAAGCAGCGAGGCTTCAGCATGCTTGAAGGCAGAGAAGCGTCTGGCGACCTGAGCGTGCAATTCGAGATGACCGCTGACCAAAGGGCTGGCACCACTGCCCACACCAAATTTCTTTATCGCCTCGATGGCCGCTGACCGAAGCCTTGGATGCGAACTTAGACCTAGATAGTCATTGCTGGCAAAATTGATCAGCGACGAGCCTTGACTCTGAATCACACGACCGGTGCCGCTGCGAGGTCGTAATTGCCGCCTCATCGATTCGACATCGAGTTCGTCCAGTTGGCACTGCAACTGGGTATCCAAGGCGCCCATTTGTTAGATGGTACCTCAGGGATACGCGAGGAAATATTCTGGTTCACTGATATTCACAACCCAAGGCATATAATTAAGTCAGTCACGATTGGGCTGGATGCGGTTTGGCTGGAGATGAATTAGCCCGAATCCAGCGAGCCACCCATCTCATCGTCGAGGGTCTGCTTCATCAGGCGGCCAACCTTGAACTTGACTGTGCGCTTCGGCGGAACCTCAACCGGTTCAAGCGTCTTGGGATTCTGGGCCATTCGCGCCTGGCGCTGCTTGACCTCAAAAACTCCAAAGTCACGGAATTCCAGCCGGTTACCTTTGCCCAGTTCTACGATAATGCTGTCAAGGAAGCTCTGAATAATTCGTTTAACCGCCACCCGCTTCTGCCCCGTCGCATCGGCGATCTGATCAATAAGTTCTTTCTTGGTCACAGTGGCCATAGTCGGAGTCCCTTGAATGTGGGAATTGATCTGAACTCTCAGTCCGTCCGATACACATAGCCAAAATAAAATCGACACCCAAGCGGATGAGACGGCCTCCATGCCTTCTGTTAATTATGGCAGGTCCACAGACTGCCGTCAAGCCCCAAATACCGATGCACACCTGAATTAGCAGCATATTATTTTGCCAATTTGGCGCCCTTGGCAGGGCCGGAAACCAAACCTAATATGGCTACATGGTGGCATTGGCGGACACCTTAGAGATTGTCTGCTACCCAAATCCAGTACTCCGGCAACCGGCCCAGCCACTGGAATCCATCGATCGGTGTGTCCAGCAAGTGGCCCGTCGCATGATCGATCTTATGCATGAGGCTGCGGGTGTCGGTCTGGCTGCACCCCAAGTAGGACTGAACTGGCAACTGTTTGTAGCCAATCCCAGTGGCAAACCGGGACAGGACCAAGTTTTTATCAATCCGGTCTTGCGTGATTTCTCGCGAAAGACTCTCCCCCGCGAAGAAGGATGCCTGTCCATCCCCGATGTTCGTGGCCAGATCACACGACCGCTCACAGTAACAATTGTCGCAAGTAATGAGGATGGACAGAACTTTGAACTGCAAGCCGACGATCTGGCAGCACGCGTCTGGCAGCACGAGAAAGATCATCTCGACGGTATATTGATCATCGACCGGATGCAACCGATTGACAAAATGGCCAACCGGAGAACTCTCAAGGATTTGGAACGGGAATATCGTCAGTCATGAAACTTCTGTTTGCTGGATCCGGCGAGTTCGGGATCCCAACACTGCAATTCTTCCATGAAGCGATCGAATATGATTTGATCGGAGTGATCACGCAGCCTGACCGCCCAGCTGGTCGCAAGCGTCAACCGGCTCCAACCGCAATTGCGAACTGGGCGGTCGCACACAATATCCCCATACTCA
>CAUZOD010000047.1:0-13985 GCA_963581115.1 Phycisphaerae bacterium
CGCCTATCGCGAACTCGATGAGGCGATGGAACTGACGCAGATGGGCAAAGTCTTTCGCGATTCGCGCCGAGGCAAGAACACGCAACATGAGTTGATCGGATTGTTGCGGCAATCGGTGTACAGTCGCCTCGCAGGCTACGAGGACACGAACGACGCGGAACCGCTCGCGGTTGATCCTGTCATGCGTCAGGTGATCGGAGGTCGGGCCAGAGATCGCCAGGCAGCATCGGCCAGTCAGATGGCCCGCTTCGAGACGAAAATTCTGACGACCCGTAAGAATCTGAAGTCCTTGATGGACCTGCCAGAGATGTGGATTGATCGCGTCCGTCAACACCGATCACTGGACAAGCTGATCCTCGACCTGGACAGTTCGGTGAGCGAGACCTACGGTCGGCAGGAAGGTTCAGCGTACAACGGCTATTTCGCATGCAACTGCTGATAATCGACAAGGCCGTGCCTGCTACGTCCCAGAAGATGGGGCTGTCCGGGATTACAGCTCTGTTGAAATTTTCATCCGCTGGCAGCGCAAAGCCTGCCTTCCTTGACCAAGCTCCATGGCCCCCAGTTCGATAAGTTGAACTAATGCTCTTGATCTCAAATACGGGGTTTGGTGACTGGATCCAGCTTTTCTTACGGGACTCCGCTGGTACGCGCCAGATGGATTCTATTTCCGCCTGCAGCAACAGAACTCGGCCCTGACTTGCGTTGCAAAAGCCTGCACATCCATTTATGATTCGGTCCAATCTGAACCGCGGGTGGGTCGGCCGCCCGGACACGACGGCTGACAAACCGCGGGTTCTAGGTATTACCGCCTGTCTGATTTTCAGATGGGCACCGAAAGTATGGTTCGTCGCGGGTCGCTGCATAGGTCTGTAGTGTGTCGTGCTCAGATTTCGCATGGGAAAGCCAAACATAATTTTCAAAACTCGATTTCTATGATCAAATTTCCTCTACTGTTAAACCTATAATTGCAACAGGAAAACCCGTTGATTTATCCCGTGTGATGGAAATTTAATCCCCAAGTCTACGGAATAATAGGAGTAAAATAGCAATGGCAAAAAGCAAGCTGGAATACATCTGGCTCGATGGCTACAAGCCGACCCAGAGCCTGCGCAGCAAAACTAAGATCGTGAACGATTTCGAGGGCAAGTTAGAAGATGCGGGCGAATGGGATTTTGATGGATCCTCCACCGAACAAGCTTCTGGCAATGATTCCGACACACTCCTGAAACCCGTGGCGATGTATCCAGATCCGGATCGCTTTGGCGGAAACGGATGGCTCGTCATGTGCGAAGTACTTAACGCTGATGGAACTCCGCACAAATCCAATGGCCGTGCTACGATCGGTGATGACGATGAGGATTTCTGGTTCGGGTTCGAGCAGGAGTACACCTTGATCGACCTGGATACCAACCTGCCACTTGGATTCCCAAAGAACGGTTATCCCAGTCCACAGGGCCCCTTCTACACCTCGGTGGGTGCACGCAACGCTATTGGTCGTGACCTGGTTGATGAGCATCTGCACCTGTGCCTCGAGGCTGGTCTCAATGTGGAAGGCATCAATGCTGAGGTGATGATGGGGCAGTGGGAGTTTCAGATATTTTCCCAGGGCGCAGGAAAAGCCGGTGACGAAATTTGGGTGGCTCGGTATCTCATGGAGCGTACCGGAGAAAAATATGGTATAGCCGTCGATTGGCATCCCAAGCCCGTGAAAGGAGATTGGAATGGGTCTGGCATGCACGCTAATTTTTCAAATGGTGCTATGCGCGATCAGGGCGGTAAAGATATGATGACCAATATCTGTGAAGCCTTTGGTAAAAATATTGATCGTCACATCAGTGTCTACGGCGCAGACAATGACCAGCGTCTTACCGGTCTACACGAGACTCAGGCTATCGATAAATTCAACTATGGAGAATTCGATCGTGGTGCTTCAATCCGCATCCCAGTGAACACCCTCCAGAATAACTGGAAAGGCCGCTTGGAAGACCGCCGACCGGCGTCCAATGGCGACCCCTATAAGATTGCTGCAGCCATTGTCCGGACCACCAAAGAAGCTCTTGCGTGAGCGAATCCAATACTATCAACGAGGCCGGCAGGCAACTGCCGGCCTTTTTCTATACCGTCGACTGGTGATGTGCTGAATCTGGCATGGCAAGCAAGTCGGGAACCAGCCTTGAGTCAGTGCGAAAACACGTTATTTTTTCTTGCTGCCATTCTCTGAGCCCGTTAGCAGCTCGCCCGTGGCACACGGCTATCGTGATACCCAACCTTGAGGAAGTATTGGTATCGGAACCTTGGATTTTCATGGTTGATAAGCCGGCATCGATGCCCTGAACCACACACAACGCCCTTGCCTAGATGTACTGAGCGGCATCGCCTCGATTTTCTAGCGGAAAATAATCTCTCGCTAACCGATATTCAGGATGCAATCGCAATCCGCATCCTGCTAGTAGGTGCTATGACATTTTTTGGTGAACTGCGAACTCATACCCAAGTTCTTATCCTCGCCGGACATCTGCCTTCACTTCACCATCCTGCTGATTCTCGGGAATTCGCCCCGCGGTAATATCCACGCCCAGATTTACTGCAGCAAACGAGCTACTTCAATCGCAAAGTAAGTCAGGATACCATCTGCTCCGGCGCGCTTGAAGGCAAGCAGGCTCTCCAACAATATCTTTTCGCCGTCGATTGCAGCCTGGTCAGCGGCAAACCTGAGCATCGCATACTCGCCGCTGACTTGATATGCAAAGGTCGGCACCCCAAATGACTGCTTGACCTGCGACACGACATCCAGGTACGGCATCCCTGGCTTGACCATCACCATGTCAGCACCCTCGGCCAGATCCAGAGCAACCTCGCGCAAGGCCTCTCGGGCATTGGCCGGATCCATCTGGTAGGTTTTCTTGTCACTGCATAGCCCAAACGATGAGCCCACCGCCTCCCGAAAGGGACCATAGAACGCGCTGGCGTATTTCGCGGCGTAGCTCAATAGCAGGGTATCCGAATGACCCGCCGCATCTAGGGCTTGACGGATTGCGCCAATGCGACCGTCCATCATGTCCGACGGCGCGATTACGTCACAACCGGCCTCAACCTGAACCAGTGCCTGCCGGCAAAGCACCTCGATCGTCGGATCGTTGAGCACAGTCCCTACCTCATCGACCAACCCATCCTGGCCGTGCGATGTGTAGGGATCCAGAGCCACGTCACATATCACACCCACATCCAATCGCTCTCGCTTGATGGCGCGGACCGCCCGACAGACTAGATTTTCGGGATTGATTGCTTCCACCCCGTCAGGTGTTTTAAGTTGTGGATCCGTCACCGGGAATACCGCCACTGCGGGTATACCCAACTCCACCGCCTGTGCGACCTGCTCCAACATCAAGTCGATGCTGAGCCGTGCCACATCCGGCATCGAATCGATTGGGTCGCGCCGATCTGCTCCATCGCATACAAACACCGGCCAGATCAGATCATCGATCGATAACGCTGACTCCGCAACCAGTCGGCGCAACCATGGGACCTGGCGAATACGACGCAATCTGGTGCCCGGGAAACGCCCGGGAAATGGTCGAACCATGTAAAAGATTGTAGCGGCGCTCGGCAACCACCGCCCCGCACAAGTCGGTGAGCAAACACAACCCGATAGCAACAGTGGATCTCGCGACTTGAACCGGACACTTTATCCGCACAAACAGGCACCGCTCACATTTCAACAGGTGCCACTGAACTTATGCGAACCAGGCTGGGTAGAAGGGCATGGTACAGGCCTGCCATCTGCCGCTACGGCAGGATGCCGTCTCCTGCCAGATATATCTAGCGGGTATCCCGTTACCCCCAGCTACAGTGCAATGCATACAAAGATCTGAAAACATGGTATTTATTTCTATTCATATCTGCCAACACCATGTGCACCGAGGCACACGGATTGCAAAAAGACGCTAAAGTAAGGCAACTCGAACAGGAGTTCATCTGCATGACCCGATTCGTGAACAATGTCAAGACTGCCTCGCTGATGGGGCTACTGTTCGGCTTGATCCTTGCTGCCGGCGGGGTGCTTGGAGGTCATAATGGCCTGTTGCTTGCCCTCATCATCGGTGGTGTGATGAATTTCGGCACGTACTTTTTCAGTGATCGGATCGCAATCACCGCAATGCGAGGACAGCAGGTCACGCAGAACACAGCACCCGATCTGGTAGAGATGGTGCAGCGATTGGCAAAGAATGCAAACCTGCCACAACCTCGTGTCTACATCTGTCCTCAGGAAGCACCCAACGCCTTCGCAACGGGACGCAATCCAAAAAATGCGGCTGTGGCCGTGACCCGCGGAGCACTGGCTCTGCTGTCGTATGACGAATTGGAAGGTGTAATCGGCCACGAGTTAGCGCACATCATGAACCGTGACACACTGACCTCCACAATCGCAGCCACGATCGCCGGTGCCATCAGCTACATTGGCTGGATATTCATGTTCGGTGGTCGTGGTCGCGACGTAAACCCCCTGCTGGCCCTTTTGTTTGTGATCCTCGCTCCGCTCGCTGCCGCATTGATCCAAATGGCCATCAGCCGCAGCCGGGAGTTCGTTGCTGACCATGATGGCGCTACAATCGCGGGTACGCCTGATGGACTAATCTCCGCCCTGCAGAAACTTGAGGCAACAGCCAAGCGCATTCCCATGCAGGGAGAAATGCCCACACAGAACCACATGTTTATTGTTCAACCGCTCAGCCCAGGAAAAACTCTAAGCAAGATGTTCTCCACACATCCATCTACCGCCGAGCGTGTCAAGCGCCTTCGCGCAGGCTGATCGCATCTGCATGGGATCGGACTAACTCGGTAAACATATTGCCCCGCTGTTCGTAGTTTTCGAACTGATCCCACGATGCACAACCCGGGCTCAAAAGCAGTACTTCGCCAGCTCGCGCATGTCGCAGCGCTTTGCGCACTGCACATTGCAAATTTCCGCAGTGAATCGCGTGCGCTCCACCAGGCTCTGCGGCCACAGCAGCTGTGATGGCTTGGCCAGTATCACCAATGGTATAGATCCCCCGACAACGCCGAGCCGCATGCAAGATCAACTTCCTTAGATCACTGCCCTTGTCGTAACCGCCAAGAATCACGTGGACAGACCGCGCATCGAACGCATCGATAGCCAGGCATGCACTCTCAGGCGTCGTGGACTTTGAATCGTTGTAACATCGCACTGCAGCGACATTGGCCACCTGCTGAGTTCGATGCGGTAAGCCGGGAAAATCCTCTAAAGCCGCGGACGCAAAATGCGACTCCACGGCGCAATGACCGACAGCTGCAATCGCCAAAGAACCATTAATGCGGTTGTGATGGCCAGGGAGGCGAAGCGGCCCCAGCAGGGGCGTCACGACTTCAACTTGGTCCAGATGACCCAATCCGGCGTCCATGACCTGAGCCACATCGGGGCCGAAGACCACGACGTCACCAGCCTGTTGATGACAAAGAATCACCCGCTTTGCCTGAATGTATGCATCGAATGTCACATGGCGATCGAGATGGTTGGGCGCGAGATTAGTAACAATTGCAACCCGGGGGGAGAAGCCGACATCAGCGATCGACTCCAGCATGAAACTGGATAGTTCTAATACCACCCAATCCATTTGTGCCATGGCATCGATCTGACCGAGCAGTGATCCACCAATATTCCCCCCCATCCAGACCCGTGCAGGCTCAGGCGCCTGATTCGCCTCTGGCCTCCCAAGTACGTGGGAGATCATCGCGGTCACGGTGCTCTTGCCCGCAGTACCAGTGACCGCGATCGTACGATCACGGTTCGGTAACGCGCACACCAAAAGTTCGATCTCGCTGGTCAGCCTAGCACCGGTCGTACGAGCTGCTCGCAAAAAATGATTCTTGCGTCGATCCACTGCTGGATTAACCACCACCATATCCGCATCGGTAAAGTCCCGGATGTCATGCCCGTCCAGCCGATACTCCACATCGTCAAGATCCTCAAGTTTCCTGAGGCTATGAGACAGCCGCTCGGCTCCCAGAGTATCCGTAACGAGCACCTGAGCTCCGCGCCGCACAAGGTATCGCACGGCACCCACACCGCCACCGAAGCGCCCCAAGCCCATTACCACAACGCGCTGACCGGATAGATTGTCTTCAGAACTGGATTCGACGCGAATGGCCACGGATTATTTCAGCGACGCTTCGATTGCGGAAGCACTGTAACTTCCAAGCTGATGTTCTCAAAAGAACTGCTGCCGATCTGGTAGGAAACGATCTTGGTGCCAACGGGCATTCGAAAGAACACAAACAACTGGTCCCCCTTCTCCATTTCCCGGATAGGAAGCTGCTGGGCCGATCGGATCGGCTGATCCGGGTCGATACACAACTTCTGCTGACCAGCCTTGGGCAGCCAGTTATAACCGATCGGCCGGTGGGGTTCACCCCGATCATCAACAAGGTATATGCCCCCCAAACTCTTGGCTTGCGACCGGCTGCGGCCCAGCAATGACTGGGCCTCGTCACGGGGAAGTTCCATGCGGACCATGCCCAAATGACTCGAGCAGTAGACCGAATCGATCCGGTTACGCTGGCTCAAGCGCCCGGCCGACTTCTTGATACGTGAACAACCTCTGGTCACCGAATTCTGATCGTAACTCAACGATGATGCTCCGTTGCGACTGAACGGTCTGGTGAGTTTGTTCGTCAGTTGTATATTCTGGGGCAGGTCCAAGTCCTGTTCGTTGGTGGCTCGTGAAGAACTAGAGCCATCGATGGTGGCAGCGGGTTGGGCGATTTCGGGCAGTTGGCCAAGGATTGGTGCCAAGTCGTCGAGATGACTCTTCCATGTCATCGGGTCGCTTAGAGATAAACGCAAATGGCGCACGTTGAGATACTTGAGCTCCTCCTCGACACCGATCAGAAAAACCCAGGCCAGCTTGTCATTATTGGCCAGTGAATAAACGACTACCGGCTCACCTTCGACAAATGAGTACAGTTGCCGCTGCTCAGGAAACTGTTTGCAAACTGCGACCGGTGTGTGCTTGTATAGATGCTTTCTCCTGCTGGAAACTCGACGTGATGTGACTAGGCGTACTTGTGAAGGTGGAATCCGGGCCGTCTGATCCTGATCGTAGGTACCCCGGTACGGCAAGTCCTTCCTCCAGATCGTATCGACGACCACCAGTTGCTTCTGGGCGTTGGCCAAGTCAACTAAGCTTAGTTTCAGCTTGATCGAATCCGGTAATCCGACAATAGCATCCGCGTCCGGATACACCACCTGGCTGACGGTTACTGCTCCAGGGACTGCCACGATTGAACCGTTTTCATCGTCACGTAATCGAATCTGTGACGCGGCTGCCGCCAAGCCAGGCTGGTAGATTGCCATCGGTGTGCCGCCCCAAGGATAAAACGAACCACCTGCAAGACCAGCCAAAAAACCCTCAGCCATTGTGTCTACACCGATCCAGAGATCTTGGCCAGTCTCCATGATTCGCCCATTGTTCAGACCATAAGGCTGGTAGCCACCAATCGCCGTTGGGCCCAGTGGCAGGAAGCCCAGACCGATCACCACCAACCCCGCTGTAAGAATGGCACTACCGAATCCACACAAGCCACCGAACACGCGACCGATGATCAGCTGAAAATGCACATTGCCCGGAATCAGTCGATCGGTCGCACCGCGAAGCAGAATCAATACCAGGGAAAATGGCCCAAGCAACCCCACCGCCCACGCGTAGTACGGCATACGAAAAATCAGGAACTTCAACACCAATGGTTCCCAGAACGATATCGCAATTGCCGCCGCCGTAATCGTCAAACACAAATGAATAAATGCGGAAAAAAAACCCTGGATCGCCCACCAGTAGGCCATACCAATCAGAAACAGTAATATAAGAATATTGGCCAGCATGCTGCCATCGTCCGTTTCTATGCCGCCTTGTCATCTGAAGGCTTCGTTCGGCGTTTTTTCTTCGAGCGGGCCTTCTCACTCAGAGCACGGGTGATCTCCTTAACGTCTGTCACCCCCTCGACGATCTTGGCCATGCCTGCCTCCTGCAGCCACAGCATCTTCTGCTTGCGCAAGTGCGAACGTAGCCGATCCAGGTCGCCGACCCCGATCAACTTCCGTGCCGCATCGTCAAGAATCATCAATTCAAAGACTCCCAGACGGCCTCGGTAGCCTATGCCATGACAGTTCGGACAGGGCTGAGGCTTGTCCCTGACCACCACCTGGCCGGAACTGTGGTAGAGATCCCCAACTTTATCAGCTGGCAGATTCATCTTCTTCAACGCCGCTGGATCGGGCCTGTAAGCGGTACGGCAGGTCTCACACAACTTGCGTACGAGGCGCTGGGAAACAATGCCGCCAAGACTCCGGGCAGCCAGCTTATGATCTCCCACGAGCTTGACCCAGTTCCGTAGCGCCTGTTTCGTATCGTCTGCAGGCAAGTTGAGGTAGAAGCGGGTCTCCTGGCAGTGATTCGCGATGATCTGCGCAGTGGTCCCATCAGGCAATCGACTGATCATTACCACGTCTGGATCCGCCCGGAGCATGGCAGTGAGCCTGTCATTGAACGGCTGTACCTGGGTGCCCGCGGGCAGGTTGTTGTGATCCACACCCTCGATCTCAAAGACCACCTGCTCCTCGAATGTCACGATGCTTTCAATATATGGGTCATGTTCCTGGAGCAAGCTATACAAGGTGGTGGTCGCCCCCTGCTTAGACGGCACGGCCACGATGACCACCTTGCCCTTCTGTTGCCGCAGTTGCTTCAGTTGTTTCTTCTGAGTCTCCAGCAGCCCGATGTGGTCCACGATCATCTCAACGCGTTGTGCACCGTCGAGTCCCAGGCTCAACGTGATGCCACGCGTCGATCCTGCCGTAGTCACCGCGATCGCACGGCGACCATAGACATCGGACTCAAAATACATCACACCTACCTGCTTCTTGCGACGATCCTCCAGATCCAGTCCAGCGGCGGTCTTTAGGTAGTCAAGCATCGCCACCGCCTCTCCAGGCTCGATCGCCGACTGGGGATACTTCACACCGTCGATCCAGACCACCATGCCTGCACGTTTCGAGTCCACCACCATGTCAATCTGGCTGGCCCCACGAGGGATCGCAAAATCGATCGCGTCCTGAAACCGGGCGTGAGCTACCACACGCGGGTCGTTGCCACTGGGGACTTCCAGCAGTTCCTGATCCTTGCTCAGAAGATTAAGAGTGGCCTGTCTCTGTGCACGGCGAGACTCGGCCTGATCAAGCCGATGGCGAAATGAATCCAGAGATAATGTCCAACACTCGGATTCTGGGACCTTCGTGTTCCGGTAGTACGCGTACCCAGAAATCCCTCCGCACAGCACCGCCAAAGCGAGCACGAAGCCTACCGGAAAGATGGGGATCAGCAGCATCAGCCCAAAACCCGCGACACCGCAGGCCATCTGCCCTAGATTCGTCCAGATCCGAGGCAGATAGTAATAGGCCGCGTCCTTGTCCAACTGCGACACCACCCATGCCCAGCCCACCAATACCACAACAAAGACCAGCGGCTTGAACCAGCTGACCAGAAAGACGGGCTCGGATTGGGCAAGAATATCGGTGATCATCAGAGCATTTTAGGTTGCTGTCGCCTGCAGTGGGTGGTCACTTGGTTGAAATACCACGAAGTCGCATCTTGATCTCTTCAGGCGAAGGGGCGTTCTCCTGGGCAACCCGGGGGTGAATAAACTCGGACTCCACCAGGTCGATCAGGCTATCGGTGAAGGTCTGCATACCCGTTTCTCGGGCCTTCTTCATCACTTCAGGCAGTTCATCCTCTCACCCCTTCAGACGTAGTTTCGGCGCTTGACCGCCGCGCAAGAGCAAGTCCGAGGACTCGTAGCAAACCGCAGCCTCGAAGAATTTCTGCAGAGGTGTGTCTGCCATGGAGCGCCGATCGGATATGTGATCGATCGGGGTACGGGTATCGGACAACGTGTGCACTTCAGTGGTCACGGTCGGGTCCTTACGACTGACATCTGGCAGAAGGCTGTCTTTCCTGTTTCCTGCCTTGATCTGGACACAGGATCGGTCTTGGCTCCTTCCCGCCGTTTGGCCAAGGCCACAAGCCTTGCCAACAGCTCGGCAACTACCTGCTGGCTTTTACCGGCCGCCTTTCCGGCAAACCATCCTCAATAGAGCGGTGAGGAAACCTAGCGGGGCCTGTTAGTCTAACAGGATCGGCCTTCCTTGTCCGCAGTCTGCCGAACCGGCAGGCCTGCTGCTGCCATCTGTCGCTTGGTCTGGGCAATCGAATAATCACCGTAGTGGAAGATGCTTGCAGCCAAAACCGCATCGGCACGGGTCTGTTCAAGCACATCAACCATATGGGTAGGGCTGCCACAACCCCCCGAAGCAACGACAGGAACATCCACAGCGTCCGCCACACACCGGGTCATCTCAATGTCATAGCCATCCCGAGTCCCGTCAGCATCCATCGACGTCAGCACAATCTCACCCGCCCCGAGTTCGACAACGTGGCGAGCGTAACTTGCAGCCTCAAGCCCGGTAGGCCGGCGTCCACCGTGGGTATGGATCTCAAAAACCTTCTCAGAGCTTGATACTGGGGGCCGAGGCTCAGAATCGGTGATGCGCTGAGCAAACTCATCAGCAGGCACACGCTTGGGATCAATGTTCACCACGGTTGCACATCGCCCAAACCGGCGGGCGCACTGGGCGACAATATCTGAATTCTCCACCGCGGCCGTATTAATACTGACTTTTTCGGCTCCCGCCTGTACCAGCGCAGTTACATCCTCAATGGTTCGGATCCCGCCACCAACGGTAAAAGGCATAAAGCACTGCTCGGCCACCTGCCGCACCACATCCAGCATGATGTCCCGGCCCTCATGACTGGCGGTGATATCCAGAAAAACCAACTCATCGGCGCCCTGCTCGTCATATCTCCTGGCAATCTCAACCGGGTCACCGGCATCACGAATGTCAATAAAATTAACACCCTTGACCACGCGTCCGGCATGGACATCCAGACACGGGATGATGCGATGGCTGAGCATTGTGAAGAAACAGTGTTACCGGACAGGAGACTGCATTGGGCCGGATTGCAGGATACCGCCGTATGCCAGGTCGGCACCCGAGCTACATGGTATATGGAAGCAAGGCTCCAGCGACGGGGGTGTCCGGCTTTTTTGCCTCCAGTCTGGATGCCGGGATAGACTCTTGTCTGGGAATCAGAGCGAAGGCGGGTTTGGCCCGGCGACTGCGCGGCTCTGAGACCGTGTGGACCGACACCGCCGGTTCGTGACGTAGACGGATGACAAACATGACACGACGTGTAGTGATCAGCGGACTGGGGCCAGTTAGCGGGTGTGGACTCGGGATCGAGGACAACTGGCAGCGAATCTGTAACGGAGCGTCGGCAATCGACCGCATCAGCGCATTTGATCCCGGAGGATTCGAATGCCGGATCGCGGCTCAGGTCAATGAGTTCAAGGTGCGTGACTTCGTTCCCAAGAGTTACCGTAAAGCAGTCAAGGTCATGTCCCGGGACATCGAACTGGCAGTTGCGGCAGCAGACATTGCCGCCCGGGATGCGAAATTATCCACCCCAGGCACTGATCCGGATATCGAACCATCCTATGACTCCGGCCGCATTGGATGCCACATCGGGGCTGGACTGATCGCCGCAGACATACACGAACTGACAATGGCCATGGCCGAATCCCGCATGACCGCGGGCCCCGAGTCCGGCCGCTTCGACATGCACCAATGGGGTAACGGTGGCATGGAGCACCTGACACCGCTATGGCTACTGAAATACCTGCCAAACATGCTGGCCTGTCATGTGACGATCATCCATGACACCCATGGTCCAAGTAATACCATCACCTGCGGTGAGGCATCCAGTGGGCTGTCGATCGGCGAATCACTGCGGGTCATTCAACGAGACAAAGCTGACATTTGCTTCTGCGGAGGTGCCGAGAGCAAGCTCAACCCCATCGCTCTCCTGCGACAGGAGTTCACCGCACGCCTGACCACCAAGGGCAATGACAACCCAGCTGCTGCGATCCGGCCATTCGATCACGGTGCGACCGGCATGGCTGTGGGTGAGGGTGGAGGCATCATACTGCTGGAAGCCTTCGAAACCTTTACCAGACGAACTGGTGATAACGGCAACCACCCATACGCTGAGGTTCTTGGATTCGGTGCCGCTCAGACCGTCTACCGTGAGGCACGCAATCGCCAGCCGGACCCGCAAGGGCGCGCGATTATCGCCGCCATCCAGGCTGCAATGCGGGAAGCCGCCATCACCGCCGATACCATCGACCTGGTCGTGCCGCTCGGCTCTGCCATCCCAAAGTGGGACCGTGCCGAGCTCGCTGCCCTCAAAGTGGTGTTCGGCGATCGACTCAAAGACCTCCCCGTAACCGGGATCAAGGCGGTCACCGGCAACTGCGGTGCTGGAGCCGGTGGTCTGGAACTAGCCATTGCCGCCAAGGCACTGCTTGAACAAACGGTTCCGGCAATCATCAATCGGGACCATCCATTGGAAGGACTGGCCGCTGGTTCACCGCAGCCCCAGTCCGCGGACCTGACTCACGCCCTGGTGTATAGCACCGGGTATGGCGGCCAAAACGTCGCCATGGTGTTAAAACGGATGTAAACAGGCGAAACGCTTCTGACAAATCCGCGGATCAAGGAAATCAGATCCATGAGTGAACGCATCGTTATAACTGGCATGGGTTGGATCACACCTTTGGGCCACGACATCGAATCAGTCTGGCGCGCCCTGCTGGCAGCTCACTCGGGTACATCGGCAATCCAGCACTTCGATGCATCGACCTACCCCACTACATTCGCTGCCCAGGTCAAAGGCTACGACTGGCGGCCCTATGTACAGGATCCGGAACTGCACCGCGAGATCGGATTGAACACATCGTTTGCTCTGGGGGCGGCCCGCCAGGCATGGACCGCTGCAGGACTCGATGAATTTGAGGACATTGACCTGAACAGATTGGGCATCTATTTGGGCTCCGGCGAAGGTTCAATCGATTTCAATAACTACGTGAATTCCAATCTCGATGCTTGGAACGACACCTCGCGCAGTATCGACGTGGTCAGGTGGGCTGAAGTCGCCAGACAGCGACTGCAGGCCGATCGAGAGATCGAACAAGAACCCAACATGCCACTGGCCCACCTGGCGTTGGAATTCCAAGCGATGGGGCCGGCGTACAACTGCCTGACCGCCTGTGCCGCATCTACACAGGCAATCGGAGAAGCCACGGAGATCCTGCGACGTGGCGACGCTGATCTCATGATTACCGGCGGTGCGCACACGATGATCCACCCATTTGGTGTCACAGGATTCAACCGGTTGACGGCTCTATCCACGCGCAACAGCGACCCGGCGGGTGCCTCGCGGCCATTTAGCCGTGATCGAGATGGCTTCGTGCTCGGGGAAGGGGCCGGCATTATTATTCTGGAAACCCTCGAACATGCCGAACAACGCGGAGCCACGCCGCTGGCAGAAATCGCCGGCTATGGCTCAACCGCGGACGCCTACCGCATCACGGACATCCATCCCGAAGGACGCGGCGCTGCTCAGGCGATGTGGGATGCGATCACCGACGCCGCCATGACACCAAACCAGATTGACTACATCTCCGCCCACGGTACCGGGACCAAAGAGAACGACTCCATTGAGAGCAAGGCCATTCGGGCAGTGTTCGGCTCTGCAGATTCGGCCAATCATGGCAGCCAGGGCCAGATTCCACCCATCAGTTCCATCAAAAGCATGATGGGCCACCTAATCGCGGCAGCAGGGGTATGTGAAGCGATCACCTGCGTTCTGGCAATCCGCGACCAAGTGCTGCCCCCCACCCGCAACCTGAGCCATCCTGATCCCGAGTGTGACCTGGACTATATCCCCAACAAACCACGGATCGCCAATGCAGACTCCCCGGTAAAATCCTGCCTTTCGAACAGCTTCGGTTTT
>CAUZOD010000048.1:0-13551 GCA_963581115.1 Phycisphaerae bacterium
TCGTCGCCTTCTCAATCCCACGCTTGATCTGGTTCGCATTGGCACCGGCAGTAATGTTCTTGAGGCCCTCAGTGAAGATGGCTTCGGCGTAGATCGTGGCCGTGGTGGTGCCGTCACCGGCATCCTTTGAACTCTTGGATGCAACTTCCTTGACCATCTGGGCGCCGATGTTCTCTACTGGATCTTCGATCTCAATCTCTTTGGCAACCGTGACTCCATCTTTGGTGACGGTGGGTGATCCGAAGGATTTCTCCAGAACCACAACGCGTCCGGATGGACCAAGGGTGGTGCGAACGGCTTTGGTGAGCTTCGCCACGCCCCGGCGGATGCTCTCTCTTGCTTCCTGATTGAATTTGATGCTCTTGGCAGCCATGTTGTTTTACTCCTTAAATGTTTTTTCTTTGTATTTATCCGATCCCGGGACCGACTCTTCTAGCCGCAGTCGCTTGGATCTCTAGGTCGGTCGACCTGTCGGGGCGACGCGCCCCGGAGCCGCATCTAGTCCACGATGGCAAGGACTTCGTCTTCGCCCATCACCATGTATTCTTCCTGATCGATCTTGATTTCCGTACCTCCCCATTTGCCGATAATTACGGTGTCACCTTCTTGGACGGAGAACGGTGCACGCTGGCCATTGTCCAGTTCCCGTCCGTCGCCGACGCGAATTACCTTGGCTTGCTGGGGTTTTTCCTTGGCCGATTCTGGTAGATAGATACCCGAGACGGTGCGTTCCTCGGCTTCGACGCGTTGAACCAGGATTTTGTCTCCAAGGGGACGAACATTCATCAGTGAGCTCCTTCGGTAAGAGGTTGCAAGAGGGTAAAGATGGACAGTGGCGTGGCGCCACCTCGTCCATTGGCATTCAATTTTTTAGTCCAAGGGGGAGTCAGGGTTATGGGTTTGGACTGGGGTTCGTTCATTCATGGGCCGTTTTAGGTAGATGGTTTGGATTCGAATGGGTGGGCCAGAGACCGTCGTACTGTCGGTCCACCACCCGGGCAATAATGCCCAGCAGCACCTCAAGCTGCACGGGTCGATTGATCACAGAAAAGGCGCCCCTCCGTAGGGCTTCGTTGAGGAATCTCTTGATCTCCCGGCTGGATCCTGTCCGGGAATTGACCACGACCACGGGTAGGTTGTTCGGTTCACGGCGCAGTACATCCAGTAGCCACAGGCCTCCGGGTCCACTGGTGGTGGCTACTTCGTTGTGCATGGGTGTGGCCAGATCGATCACAGCGGTATGGATTTCACAGCGGCGGATCAGTTGCACCGCTTCCTGACCCGTTTGGGCGATGAATGCATGTACCCCTTGGGGTCGCAGAAGCCTGGGCAGTTGCCGCGTCCAATGCTCGTTGGCATGCTCGCGGTCCTCAGTCAGCAGTACGTTGAACCGCGTATCATCATGGGGGCGTACATTCACCATCTCATAAGTTGAAATGCAAGTAGCAGACCGAGTATCCCGTCTCCGCAATTTGAACGTAAGTGTCTAATTTAAATACTTTTACATATTCACGACGGTTCTCGTGGGTTGGGGGCGGCTGCCGAGTACGGGTGGGGTGTGGCTACAGGCGTGTCGAATTGGCAGGTCGGAGTCTTGTGGCTTGCAGCGGCAGGGGAGGGGTCATGTCGCGATCGGCCACTGTTCCAGGGTCTCGACCACGATCTGCAACATCTGGTCAAGGGTCTGATGGTCCATGGCGGGGATGGGCATCAGCACTAGTACGTCTGCCAGCGGACGAAGAATCAACCCTTTTTGGCGCATGGCTTGGCACAGAGCCACCCCGATCCGTTGTGCGGGGTCGAAAGGTTCGGCGGTGCGCCGGTTCCGGGCCAACTCGATTCCCACCATAATGCCGCGCTGGCGGACATCCAGCACGTGCGGGAACCGGTCGCAGTCACGCAGTGGTTCTAGCGTCTGGTGGATCAGGTCAGTGCTGGCCTGGATGTGCTTAAGCAGTTGGCAGGACTCGAAACGTTCGAGAGATGCCAGCGCAGCGGCACATGCCAGGGCATTGCCGGTGTATGTATGGCCGTGGTAGAGCATGCGGCTCGGCTCGAGCTGATGCGGCTTATTGCAGAAGGCTTCTTCAATGGCGTCGGTGCACAGGGTGGCTGCCAGCGGCAGATAGCCGCCAGAGAGCCCTTTGGCCAGGCACATAATGTCCACCCTTGGCCCCGAGTCGTTCGGTTGCAGTTCGTGTTCCACCGCGAACATTGTGCCAGTGCGCCCGAATCCGGTCGCCACCTCATCAGCAATCAGCAGAACATTGTGCTTGTGTGCCAATTCGGCCACGCCCGCTAGGAAACCCGGTGGCTGGCAGATCATTCCTGCCGCACCCTGCACGATCGGTTCAACCACAACTGCGGCTGTTTCTTGTGCCTGATCTTGGAGGATGCTATCGAGATGCTGCAGGCAGTGGTCGCGCAACTGCATGTTTGGCTGCTCATCTTCACTGGGCCAACGGTGGGGCACTGCCTGTGGCCGATTGGATGGCGGAATTTGGCAAGGATTCGGGCTGGGAAAGCTAGTGACGTCGAATACCATCGACAGGAAGGGGCGGTGCATCAGGTCATTGAAGCCAACCGACATGCTCCCGGTGGTATCTCCGTGATAGGCCCCGGCCAGACTGACGAACCGGCGCTTGCCGGGGTGACCAAGATGGTGCCAGTATCCGACAGCCATCTTGAACGCGACTTCGAGCGCCGTAGCACCGGCATCAGAATAGAACACCTTGTTCAGGGGGTGGGGTGCGATCTGGCACAGCTGTTCAGCCAGTAGCATCGACGGGACCGACCCCAACCCTAGCAGGGTGGTGTGTGCAATCTGATCCAATTGGTCCCGGATCGCCTGGTCAATCTGCGTGACACGGTGGCCATGAACGTTACACCAGAGGCTGGAAACTCCGTCGATATAGCGCCGACCCTGGGTGTCGATCAGGAAGGGGCCTTCGCCCCGCTCGATTGTCAGAAGCGGCTGTTCTCTCCACTGGCGCATGGCCGTGAATGGATGCCACAGATGCCCATGGTCCAGTGCGGCTAGGTCCAGGTATTTGGGGGCGGTTGTCGTCTGCATCATCAACATGCTATCGGCGACTGAGGTTAGCGACGAGGACGCTGCTGGAAGTCTGTCTTATCCAGACCGCGGTCCGTTTTTCGATCTGACGGCATTAGTTGCAGCAGCCTTTTACGGGTTACATTGCACGTCGTGGTTATGTGTAGTGGCGGCTGTAATAGCGATATACTAGGCAACCCGTCCTCCGAGCCTGCAATGCAACTTTCTGTGATCATCCCGGTGTACAACGAGGTTCAAACCGTCGAACACATCATCGAGGCGGTACGAGCGGTCGATTTGGACAAGCAGATTATTCTGGTGGACGACGGGTCAACGGATGGCACCTGTGATCGGCTCAGCCAGTTGGCCGCGCAGGACGCCGATCTGACGGTGCTGTACCACGACCAGAACATGGGCAAGGGTGCAGCGTTGCGGACTGGTTTTGCCGCGGCCCGCGGGGATCTAGTGATCGTGCAGGATGCCGATCTTGAGTATGACCCGCAGGAGTTTGTCAAGCTTATGCAGCCGATCCTTGAGAATAAAGCCGACGTTGTGTATGGCTCCAGGTTCGCAGGTGGCGAATCGCACCGGGTGCTATATTTTTGGCATTCGCTGGGTAACCGATTCCTGACGCTCCTGTCCAATATGTTTACCAACATGAACCTTACGGACATGGAAACGTGCTACAAGCTATTTCGACGAGAGGTGATTCAGGGTATCCAGATCGAGGAACATCGGTTTGGATTTGAACCGGAGATCACCGCTAAGGTAGCTCGGCAGCATTGGCGGATCTACGAGGTGGGCATCAGTTATGCTGGCCGGACCTATGCCGAGGGTAAGAAGATCGGCTGGCGTGATGGTCTGCGCGCGATCTGGTGCATCTTGAAGTACAACTTGGTCCGCTGAGAGGGTTGCTGGGGCGACGATTTGTAAGCGGATTGTTTATACTGGTTGGTTCGGTGCTGAGGCGGGGTCATGCCCTGCAGATTGGGTATCGGCTTGGGGTTGCCGATGAGAATATAGGTGAAGTCCATGCTGCGGCCAAGGGTAAGGGGGCCGGCTTTGTTGAGGGTGGCGGTGAAAAGCCACGATTGATGGCATCTGGAGAATTCACTGTCGGGTGTCATTGATTGGGTTAGGACTAAATGGGCAGACGATTTGGGAAAATGGACAGAAGGAGTCGTACGATATGCCAAAATACACCACCTCCGACATCCGCAATATTGTCATGGCTGGCCATGCGGGCGCGGGCAAGACCAGTCTCGTAGAGGCGATGCTGCACGCATCAGGTGCTATCGGTCACACGGGAAGTGTTGAGAAGGGCGACACGACTTGTGATTTTGCTGATGAAGAAAAGGACCACGGGCGCAGCCTCGCGGCGTCTGTAGTCCATTGCGACCACGCCGGTAAGCACATCAATGTGGTTGACACGCCCGGTTCCCCCGATTTTATTGGCCATGCGGTAGCGGCCATGCCATCAGCAGAAACCATAGTTGTTCTCGTGGATGCCGTTACCGGTATCGAATCTGTAACCCGGCGCATGATGGATCGAGCTCGGGAACGAAATCTTTGCCGGATGATTGTGATCAACAAGATTGATGCTGAGAACATTGATCTGGAGGCCCTCGTGGGTTCGATCCAAGAAATGTTCGGGCGGGCATGTCTACCAATAAATTTGCCTTCGGGCGGCGGCAGCACCGTCATAGACGTATTCAACAAGGCCGAGGGTGAGGCAGATTTCGGGTCAGTTGCCGATGCCCACACGGCGATCGTCGACCAGGTGGTCGAGGTCGATGAGCAGTTGATGGAGACCTATCTCGAACAGGGTGAGCTAAACCCTGAGCAGCTGCACGTTCCCTTCGAGAAAGCGCTGCGCCAGGGCCATTTGGTCCCGATCTTTTTTGTTGCAGCTCGCCCTCATGCAGAGCAGGAGCAGCCGGTGGGTATCGAGGCGTTTCTCGATGTTGTCGTCAACTTGCTCCCGAATCCAGTGGAGGGCAACCCCCACCCCTTCCAAGGCGACGGCGAGGATCCAGTTTACGCCGATCCTGACCCCGAGCAGCCGGTACTGGCCCATGTATTCCAGATTCGGATTGACCCTTTTGTGGGCAAGCTATGCATGTTCCGGGTGCATCGGGGTACGGTGACCAAGGACACGCAACTTTATATTGATGGGAGCAAGCGACCGTTCAAGGTGGGGCACCTCTTCAAGCTTCAGGGTGCCAAGCACGAAGAGATTCCTTCGGCCGTTCCTGGCGATATCGCTGCGGTCGTCAAGGTCGAAGATGTTCGATTCAATGCGGTTCTGCAGGACACCCAGGATGGTTCGGGGTTGCACCTGCTGCCGTTGACTTTTCCCGAACCAATGCAGGGACTGGCGATCAGTCCCAAGCGCCGAGGTGACGAACAGAAAATCGCCGATGCGATGTCGAAATTTCAGGAGGAGGATCCCTGTTTTAACGTGACACGGGACAGCGTCACTAAGGAGACGGTGATTCACGGTCTGGGCGAACTGCATTTGCGGGTAATCTTGGAAAAGCTCAAAAGTCGATTCAACGTTGAGGTTGAGACCAAGCTACCCAAGATCGCCTATCGGGAAACCATTACGTCCAAGGCTGAGGGTCATCACCGCCACAAGAAGCAGACCGGCGGTGCCGGACAGTTTGGCGAGGTGTTCTTGCGTGTCGAGCCGATGGAGCGAGGTTCGGGGTTCGAGTTCTCCAATGATATTTTTGGCGGTTCAATCCCTAGTCAATTCATTTCTGCGGTGGAGAAAGGCGTCAATCAGGCATTGGCGCAGGGCGCGATCGCTGGGTACCCGATACAGGACATCAAGGTCAGCGTCTATGACGGAAAACATCATCCAGTCGATTCAAAAGAGGTGGCATTCGTTGCTGCGGGCAAGCGTGCTTTTATAGATGCAGTTCAGAAGGCCAAGCCAGTACTTCTAGAGCCAATGGTGAATATAGAAGTGACTATTCCTAACGAGTTTATGGGCGACATTGCGGGGGATCTGTCGGGAAAGCGTGGCCGGATCCAAGGCACCGATATGCTTCCAGGCGCCCAGGCCTTGATCCGGGCGGTCGTACCCTTGGCCGAGGTCAGCAACTACCAGAGCCAACTCAAGAGCGTCACCGGGGGACAAGGCAGTTTCACCATGGAGTTCGACCACTTCGGTCACGTACCGTCTCACGTTCAGAAAAATATCGTTGCCGAGTACAAGCCTAAAGAGTCGGACGAGTGAGTTTGTAATTCCGACATGCTTTGGAAGGGTTGTTATTTGAAATCGGAATCGCTGTTATTCGTCCGAAAATGCGGATTTGCGCACCAACTCATAACTATTTGACAAAGACTGCAAGAGCGCAGAACTCAGTGGGGTGTGGCGCTTTACTACTTTCGGTGGTGTTGTATTTCATTCGCGCACGGTACCAATGCCAGTACACGTCAATTTTCTACTCAAGCGCAATGAACGTGTCTGCCGATAGATTTTTCGTTTGTGGAAAACTTCAAAGTTGACTTAAAAATTGGTCGCTGGTTAAATTAATGCAAAAGCTCCGAGGGTCTACTTGAATGAAAGGATACGCCCATGGCTAAGAAACGTAAGAAGGTTGCCAAGAAGAGCACCAAGAAGGCTACGAAGAAAAAGGCTACGCGAAAAAAGAAGACCACCAAGAAGGCTACGAAGAAAAAGGCTACGCGAAAAAAGAAGGCCACCAAGAAGGCCGCTAAAAAGACCAAGCGTCGAGCCAAGAAGAAGTAACGCCGATTCCGTGTTACTTTCGCGACATGTAGTCGCGATGGTCGGGTGCTTCTGTCCGCCGCTCCGAACCTATTTGGCGGGCGAATCGTCTGACCCAGAACATCGCCTCGGAGCTAAAACTGCAAGAAGGCGGCTCAGCCAGAGCCGCCTTCTTCTTTTTTGCTTGTGGTGCTTGGTTCACGGGGTTGAATCGATGTTTGGCAGTAAGTAGACACAAACTCGGTTCACGAGTGGGGTGCAGGTCTCAGGCTGCCGCCTTGGGGTTCGACTAGAGTGCGTCCATCAATGCCGAGGCAGCTACTTCGCTAAACTTCTTTTGTGCAAAAACCTGTGCGATTTGATCGAATCTAGCCCGTTGTTGCTGGCGCAGCCGTTTTTGGGTCAGAATCGGTTCTAGCGCAGCACGAATCGGTCCAATCTTTCCAAAGTGGGGAACCAGTTCGGGGACAACCTGTTTTAGTCCCAGTGATTGGCCAATCAGGTTCGGTAGCGTGAAGGTGCGGGTCTGTATAAGGAACCTTCCGATCAAGTGCCAACTCCAGCGGTTGACGTGGTACATCGTGACCATGGGCACGCGATGACGCAGGACCTGCAGCGTTGCGGTACCAGAAACAACCAGGGCCACATCAGCCCATTGCAGCACTTGGTCTGTCCTGCTGCAGGTAATCGACAGGGATAGGGTGGACTGGGGTGGTGTCATCAACTCAACCTGTTGGCGACGTGTATCGTTCATTGCCGCTACGGCCGCGTAAATTTTCTGGTCTTGCTTGTCCGCCAGATCCATCGCGGTCGCGATCATGGTGGGATAGTTGCTCTTGATTTCAGCAGAGCGCGATCCGGGCAGGATGGCCAGTTTTATCCGGTTTGAGTGTTCCTCTTGATCACACCAGGGATCGAATGCGGTGCCCGGGCACAGGGGCGTCTCGAAGATTGGATGTCCGACGAAGGTGGCCTTGACGCCCCGGCTGCGAAACCATTGCGTTTCAAAGGGAAGCAGACAGAGCACCAGATCCGTCAGGCGGCGCAGCTTGCCGATACGCCAAGGTGCCCATGCCCACAGTTGTGGTGCGGCAAGGTGGATGATCTTGGTTTGGGGTTGTAGGCGACGGACGAGTCTACAGATCGACCAATTAGCCGCGGGGCTGTCCGTGGGTACGACTGCGCTCAGTTCGTGTTTGTCCAGCCACGCTGCCAAGCGCCTAAGGCGCCGGCGGTGGGTTGCCATCTGCCGGACCGCTCCAGCAAGCATGACCGGGTCTTCCGTTGTATTTTCGATCAGGTGCCCGCCGGCGCCCGCAATACGGTCACCGCCAAGGGCGTAGATCTGTAAGTCGGCGTAGCGACGTTTCAGTTCCGCGGTCAGGGCGGCGGCCACGGCATCACCACTGGGCTCAAACGCGGTGAAAAGGATGGGCTTGGGCATGGCGGGCGAAGTAGAGGCGTGGCACCATCAATTCCGGAGTCCGGTAGGTGCCACGCCCGTTGTGGTGAATTTCCATCAAGTACCGGTGGAGGGACTCGAACCCACACCCGGGGTGAACCGGAACGGATTTTGAATCCGTCGCGTCTGCCAATTCCGCCACACCGGCGACCCGTCGACGATTCTAGAGCATTTTATCTTCAAGGTGGCCTCACTTATTGGACCTGCGGTGGTTGGGGTCAAGGGTGCATGCAATCGGTTCGATACGGCTGTGGGTAGTTCATGCATCCCCAGACGAAGCAAACCATTGCAACCGCCCGCCATTGTGGTCAGAAGCGGGACCAAGGGCGTATCCGGACCCTCGGGGTCTATTCATCCTTCGGCCAAGTCGTGGACCTATCTGACGAAGGTGTGCAGTTACTCAGTCACCGGCGGGTCAAGGCACCCAAAGTTGAATTGACCTTATTCAATCAATCCGGCCTGCGCCTTCATCTGCTTGGGAGGGTTCTCTGGCAGCAACGTTTGCGATTTGGCCAGTATCTGCTTGGCTTGGAATTCAGCGATCTGAGCTCTAAGCAGACGCAGCAATTGGCGAAGCTGCGCATGGCTGCGCCGACCAAGATTGGTGAGGCTGACAATTTGGTGTCAACATGCTATACGCAGCGTCGTGGCGCCGGCGTTGTTCTGGGCGGCCTGCTACTGGTTCTTCTGGCGATTGGATGGGGCGTGGCTCACCGCATCGGTTATCTGGGAATGGTAGGCATCCGTAGTGAGGGGGGCATCGCACTTGGTGAGGTGGTTGCAGTGTTGGGCGGTGGTCTTTGCGTCGTGACCGGTTGTATTTGCATGTTCCTGACCAGTTGGCGTTGTCGGCCGATTACTGGGCACCCTGCCAGCCTGGCCGATGATCCTGTAAATCATTTGCAGAACACGCAGCGATTCCTGAACGATCTGCTGCAATGCTCGCTTAATGCAGTGATGGTGGTCGAGGCGGTTCGGGATGGTGATGGGAATGTGATGGATTTCAAGCTCAAACTGATCAATCGTGCTGCCGAGCAGTTACTTGGCGCCAGCGCAGAATTGCTCATTGGCAAGGGTGTGTTGGGGCGGTTCCCCTGCTTCAAGGCCGAGGGCCTGATTGACAGTGCCATCAATGTGATTAAGACCGATCGGCCGTTGCGGGAAGACCGTCAGTTCCGTCACGATGGCCGATGGTATCAGTATTCTGTAGTGCGGTTGGGTGATGGTCTGGTGGTGACTTTCGGTGATATCAGCGATCTGCGGCGCAATGAGCAGAACCTTCGTCACGCAGCTGACCACGATGTGCTGACTGGCTTGGCCAACAGAAAGCGGTTCGGGGAATATCTGGACAAAGCAATACACCGGACCCGTCGGTACGCCGGTTACCGGTTCGCGGTGCTCTTTCTAGATTTCGATCGATTTAAGATTGTCAACGATAGTCTGGGCCACGAGGCTGGTGACCAGTTGCTGATTGGGATTGCGGAGCGATTGCGGGAAAATTTAAGAGCAGTGGATACCGCTTCCCGTTTGGGGGATTCCGGTCATTTGCCGGCCCGATTAGGTGGCGATGAGTTCGTGGTGCTGCTTGACGGGATCGATCGCCCCGATGACGCTTTGGTGGTAGCCGATCGTCTGCTCAACCAGTTCAATCAGCCGCATTCCATTGTCGGTCACGAGGTGATCTCAACCGCCAGTATTGGAATCGTCTTAAGCGATCCGCGGTACCAGCGGGCCGACGACATCCTTCGGGATGCGGATATCGCGATGTATCATGCCAAGGCTGCGGGCAAGGCATGTTACGTTCTTTTCGATGAGCGGATGCGCCAGGCGGCGATCGATCGCATGATGCTGGAGAAAGAGTTGCGCGAGGCGGTTGAAACCATGGCCTTTGCGCTTCGCTACGAGCCAATCGTATCTCTGGCTACCGGGCAGATTTGTGGATTCGAGGCACTGGTCCGATGGCAGCATCCACGATTGGGGCTGGTGCCCCCGGCGCAGTTTGTCCCAATCGCGGAGGAGTTGCAATTAATCAATCCTATCGGGGAGTGGGTATTGACGGAAAGTTGTCGGATGCTCCGGCTGTGGCAGGACCGGTTCAAGCTCCATGATTCACTGTTTGTCAGCGTCAACTTGTCACGGCAGCAGGTATTTGATCCAGCATTCACGCAGGTCGTTCGGCAATCGCTTGAGCAGTCAGCGGTCGATCCAGCATCTCTGCTGCTGGAAATTACTGAATCGGTTGTAGTCAATGACATCGAGGAGATGGCCGGGATCCTATCGCAGGTCAAGGCGTTGGGTGTTCGCCTGGCGATGGATGATTTTGGAACGGGGCATTCCTCTTTGAGCTGCTTGCACCGACTGCCGCTGGACGTTCTCAAGATCGATCGGACCTTCATCAACAGCGCTGCCGGCAAGAGCCAATACGGCGCAATTCTGCACGCCATTGTAGAACTGGCGTTTAATCTGGACATGAAGGTGATTGCCGAGGGGGTCGAAAATGATGACCAATTGATCCTCCTGCAGGGTTTGGGCTGCGAGTACGCTCAAGGATGGCTCTTTAGCGGACCGGTGACCAATAAACAGGTCGACACATTCCTGGCCGAGGATTGTCCCTTTGGTCGCGCGGCCTGACCTCGCCATCGTATGGAACGGCGCCTTCTTGCACCGGGCACATCACGAGCAATCATTGCGAGTCAACCTGCCAATGCCCTGCGGGAGTAGTGGCATCGGCATCAGCAGGCAGGAGGACGCTTGGCAGACATCTTGTCTTCAGACCGGCGGGGTATTGGCCAGCATGCATGGTCAAGCGGCAAATCCGCTTCATGGCAGTGTGTTGTTTGGCGAGTCCAAAGATCGCACTCTTAATCGGCTTTTTCCCGCGTTGTCTTGGAAATATTAGGCCCATTTCGGCTTCGCGTTCAAGCGATGATTGACTGTTATGTTCACGAGGATGGACGGAGCCGTTTACGTGGGAGCTCCGATTGGCTGGGGGGGCAGCCTGCCGCTCGGCGCAGCATTTCTAGCTCCCGGCTGCGGAGCGGTCGCCATTGGCCCACCATTAATCCTTTGAGATTCAGGGGCCCGATGGACAATCGTTTGAGTCGGCTCACTTTGAAACCCAGGCGGGCCAGCAGGCGACGGATCTCGCGGTTCTGGCCCTCACGCAAGGTGATGGCCAGTGTGGTGCGGTCACCACGTGCCCGGTCTTTCTCATGGCGAAGAACATCGACACGGTCGGCCGAGGCTCGCTTGGTTCTGGTGCCATGGGCCAATACCAGGCCCCGGCGCAGTTTCCCGAGGTCATTGACCGTGAGGCGGCCGCGTACCTTCACCTGGTAGCACTTGGCAACACCGTATCGGGGGTGGGTGATCCGGTGGGCCAATTCGCCATCATTGGTTAGGAGCATCAGCCCCGCCGAATCGGCATCGAGTCGGCCCACTACAAACAGGCGTTGCGCGTTGGGCACCGAGACAAGATCAAGGACACAGGTTCGTCCCTCGGGGTCGCGGCTCGTGCTGATAACCCTCGGGGGCTTATGCAGAAGGATATACGTGTGCGCCCCGTGGGGGCGACGGTCTTGGCGCCTCGGTGTTAGTGCATGAACTGGCTGCCCATCTACTTCAATGACGTCTTGGTGCGGGTGAACCCATGCGGGAAGGGCACTGACGAGTTGGCCGTTGACGCGCACCCGCTGCTCACTGATGAGTTTTTCGCATTGGCGCCGCGACGCCACGCCTGCTGCCGCCATGACCTTCTGGAGGCGAAGGCCTCTTGTGGCATCAGTGAACGAGTGGCAGGTCTTGGAATTGGCGAACATTTTGGATATTACGCAGCATTACGGCGGGTGGGGGTCCGGACAGCATTGGCGGTTCAAGGTCCCTGGTCGGGCCAACGGTTCCAGCCCGACATGCAGCAACCCCTCGGTGTCACATGGTTCTGGACCGGCAATGCCAAACACGGAGCCATCTTCGCCCGGACGCCAAACACTTGATTTCTAATCAAACTCATCTCCGCGGAACGTTGAGCCCAGGTATAGCTTCTTGACCTGTTCGTTATTGATGATCTGTTTTGGTGGCCCTTCGGCGAACACCTTGCCCTCGAAGATGACGTAGGCTCGATCTACGATTTCCAGCGTGCGTTGCACGTTGTGATCGGTCACGAGCATGGCGATCTCGTGTTCATCTCGCAAACGGCGGATTTCTGCCTGCAACTCCTCGACCGCCACGGGATCGACCCCGCTGAACGGTTCATCGAGCAGAATGAGTTGTGGATCGGTGATCAGGGCCCGAGCGATCTCAAGTTTCCGCCGTTCGCCGCCGGAAAGAGTTTTTGCCTGTTGACTTCGTAGCTTGCCGAGGTCGAATTGCGCCATCAATTCCTCGGCACGTCGGCGTCTGTCGGTACGGGATAGGGCCCGGGTTTCCAGGATTGCCATCAGGTTTTCCTGGACGGTCAGTCTCTGGAAGATGCTCGGTTCCTGGGACAGGTAACCCATGCCACGTTGGGCTCGCTGATACATAGCAAGCTTGGAAATGTCCTGGCCGTTGAAGATCACTTGGCCCTGCTCAGGCGTGATCATGCCGATGGTCATGCGGAACGAGGTGGTCTTGCCTGCACCATTGCGTCCGAGCAGCCCGACGATCTCACCCTCGGAGACCTCAAATGAAACCTGGTCAACGACGGTACGTTTCCCATATCGTTTGACGAGATTGATCGCTTTTAGGATGAACATGGTCAAGGCATATCTTAGCGGCTGATCGATACCGGATTTTGAATACATTCAGATTGGTATGGAACTGAGGCTCGATGAACGTTTGGCGTGGTATGGGCGGTGACATTGTCCGATGAAATGCCTTGGTATCCCGGATATCCTATGACAATGCATTCGGTGTACCGTTGGCTTTGGCGGATGGTGCCGGGCAACCCGATGGTGGTGCGGATCGTTCAGGGCGGATCAGTTCGGCTGCGTGACTTTTGGATTCGAATGGGATATCTGGGCGCGCTGATCGCGTTGGTACTGATCGGGTTGCTGGTTGGTGGCGGCTTTGGCGGTCCGATGGACCTGGCCGAGTTGGCCAAGGCCGGTACACGCGTGTTCTCACTGGTGGCCCGGGGGCAGGTGGTCCTCGTGTGCCTTCTGGCTCCGCTGTTCATGGTTGGTGCGATTGCACAGGAGCAGGCAGGAAAGACTTACGACATTCTGTTGACCACGCCCCTATCGAATCTGCAGATCGTGCTGGGGTCGCTTGTCGGGCGGTTGTTCTTTGTCCTGGCCCTGCTGGCCAGAGGTGTGCCGC
>CAUZOD010000049.1:0-13501 GCA_963581115.1 Phycisphaerae bacterium
AGCGCAGCGCCAAGTATGGGCAGGCTGAGCATAAGCATCAGTAGAAAAGTTTCGCGAATCATCTCAATGGCCTGGTCAGGTGTCATGACGTCATCCAGATCCTAAAGGTACCGACAGATCGACTATTCACGGATTTAGAACTCCCGCAATCGCAAAACTGTTCAACAAGTTCCCCGCTATCAGATGCCAGCCATCAACCAATACAAACAACAGTAGCTTGAATGGCAAACTGATCATCACTGGTGGAAGCATCAGCATCCCCATCGATATCAGAATGCTCGCAACCACCATGTCAATGATCAGAAACGGCAGATAAAGTCGAAACCCCATAAGGAAAGCCACCTTGAGCTCACTTAGAATAAATGCAGGCACCAGTGTGAGCATATCCACGTCTTTGACGGTCAGGTTCTCGGGTTCTGAGGTATCAACGCCACGATAATTCAGAATCATGTACACATCATCCCAGTTGCCTGCATACTCGATCTGATCAAGCATGAAGTCTTGCACCGCACCCTTGGCTTTTGACCATGCTTGCATCTGATCAATCTCGCCACGATGCAACGGCTGCAGCGATTCGGCGTTGACCCGGTCGATCGTCGGCGCCATGACTAGAAACGTCATGAATAACGCTAACCCGACGATGATTTGTGAAGGCGGCAGTGACTGGGTTCCGATTGCTTGGCGCAACAAAGACAGTACTACGACAATCCGAGTAAAACTTGTACACATCACGAGAATCGCAGGTGCCAGGGAAAGAACAGTCAGCAGCAAGACGATTGATAGAGTGGCGCTAAGACCTTCTGGTGCCACCTGTTCAGACCACTCCTGGTCCCTGGGAACAACTGGCAGAACCTTTCCGGCAGCATCAAGAATGGAGAAGGGGTTGTTCAGGTTGACCGGTTCGACCGAAGACTGGGCCTGTACTTGCGGAGTCGCCGCCAATCCCACCAACAACCATGCACACAACCAACCGATGCAACAAGGCACATGGCAAACCGATGCAGTCCCCCGCCACCAACGTTTGTTGCGGTCATCACGCTGCACATAGCACATCTCGCACTCGACCCCGGGTGATCTGCGCATCATGCCGTGCCCCTGCCACCGGCCAATGTCCGAATCCGTGACATCGCTCCAGAAACGCTGTCACGAGCCCGATCCACTCGATCCTCATCATCGTGATCTCCTTCAGCACTGCGGTCCCGTTCAGCATGGAAACGGCGCAACAGTTGATTGAAATTTCTTGTCCGACTATTGGGCGCAGCGGCACTGATGGCAGCGAGCAACCCGGCCACCTGCTCGGGATCATCCACCTCAGCCAGGGTACGCAATCCACCGGGTGCATCGCCACAGATCAGAATGCGATCACCGACTCGCAGCAGTATCACATGATTCTTTGGAGCCACTGCCGTACGACTTAGCACCTCCACAACCGGACTCTGCCCGATCCGAGTGGCTCCGTGAATCTTCCCCCATGCCCAACGCAACAAGAGAATCAATCCGATGACCAGGCCCAACGCGGCCAGGGTCTGGAGCAATCCGGGTTTCAGGCTCGAGCCTGAAGATCTCGGCGAGGCCAGACGCTGCTTTTGTGGTACCGCGCCGATACGCCGACCCGGCTCCGAAGTCTGTTCCGGTACATCAGCTGAATCAACAATGCGGCTGAAGCGATCATGAATATCGGTGCCGTGACCGTCGGGCTGTGCTGTGGCCCCACAAACCCCAGCCGTCGCGATCACGCACCATGCCGAGATGCTAATTACATGCAAACGCATAGATCGGCCCTCCGTGGCCGGTAAGAGCGAGACTTGAAGTCACGCTCGCGATCGTCTCCGACGACCGCCATAAATCGGGGGGTCACCCCGGTACTCGATCAAACCTTGATCCAGACATGTTTACCAATGTCCGGGTCATATAACGGCCGGCTCGGACGAGGAATCGGTTTCTGCAGCCATTTCCTCGACCTGCTGCTTGACCGCAGCTGCTTGCTCTTCCAGATTGGCAATGATCTCGCTGATCCGAATGCAGAAATTGTCATTGAGCACCAATACCTCACCTCGCGCAACCAAACGCCCATTGACGTAAACATCCACGGGATCTCCAGCAAGCTTGTCCAACTCAACGACACTACCACTCTGAAGCTTGAGAATATCTTCAACCAGCATCTCGGTGCGGCCCAGTTCGATCGTGACATCTAGTTCAACATCACCCAGAAACTCAATGCCGCCACCCGGATTATCTTCTTCCAGAAACGAATCGGTCACGTCGTTCTGAGCCACCGCCCCGATCTCCTGCTGCATCTGGTCAACAGACAACTGAGCATCAGCAATCACATCCTGAACAGATGCATCGACCGAGTGATTTACAGCATCAGGCATGATTGGGGGCACCTCGGCTTGTGATCTGTTTTCTGCCACGATAGTTGCCCTAGGCTTCGGTATTTTCGGCGAATGATCAGGGACAAAGGTACGCCCCGTCGGCTCGGTGGCCCAGGAGCTCGCAGAGCCAGAATCAAAGGTCCGATCGGAAGCGCTGACACTCCGGAATCAACACCTCGAGTAAAATCGATTCATTCTCTTCACCGCGACCAAGCCGCCCATCCAGGGCGGACCTGATCTGACGCGTCAGCGTTGAAAGTTCCGGCTCTAGCAATTGCGAGGGTTCCGCTTTGCGAAACAGCTTGGCCACATCGGTGTTGATCTGCGCCTGCATCTTCTCGATCGTGGCGGCCACTTCCTTATGATGCTTCTTCTTGACAACAATGAAAACTGTTGTGTCATACAAGTAGGCTCGACCCGTGCGAGTGTTCTGAAACTTACCCTGCGTCACCAGCAGTTCTACAGGAGACTCCATCTCGGCGGTCTCGTCCTTGACGATCGGATCCCCTGTTACCGTCTCGGGGCCACCAACTATCAGGAACACCGCTGAGATTGCTACGGCTTCAATCACGAGTACTGCGCCCAGGATCGCAAAAGTCCTGAGGGCCCGCGTCTTCCGCTCAGGCTGCTGCTGAACCGATTCATTGACATGTTCGCCCTGCTCTGCCCTGATCATGCTGCCTCCCAGTAAATCCCAACACTCACCCGACCTCACCGCCTTCTGGTACGGTAAAACGGTCGATCAACATCTCGCTGACAAAGACCTCGGCCCGGCGGTTTGGTGCCTGCATCACCGCCGAATACGCTTGACGGGCCAATGGCTCGCGATCGGCATTGGCAATCAAACGGAATCGGGATTCGCGCAACCCATTCTGCTCTGAGGTCAGATACTCCATCACTGCCTGTGCACGATCGCTGCTCAACCGCCACAAGTCTGTGTATCGGCCCGCTGGGGTAGGCTTCTCCACCACAAGTCCGGAAACCTCCACCTCATTGGGCGCAGCGTGGCCACGGATTTCGATAATATTGTTATAACCCTTCACCGTTTCGACGATCCCGCGGAGTTGCCGCTTGGCGTTGGTGCTCAGTACAGCCGATCCCGGCTCAAACGTGACACGGCCACCAACAGCAAACAGCTGGCCTGCACGGATTGCCGTAACCGCCGGATCACGGCCTTCTATGCCCGGATCCTCCGTACTAGATTGATTTGGATCCTTGTCCTGCCGCGCAGCCATCTGCTCAAGGCGCTCAATCAAGGTCAGTTTCGGATCATCTTCGGTAGGAAGTCTTCCCCCGCCACCCCGCAACCCCAGCGATTCGACCATCTCCTCGACCATTGCCTGCCAATCGTCCTCTTTGATCTCGCTAAAAGAGACGATCAGCACGAAAAAACAGAGGATCAGCATCATCATATCCGCAAAGGTTGTCATCCAACTGGGCGCACCTGCGGGCGGACATTTGCACTTGGTCTTAACCATCAGCGAGCAATCGTTCTGTTAACCCGACCGGACACAGCAATGATCTATGTTCACTGGGTCCGTATAGCTTGAACACAATCCCCAACGATACAGATGCATGCTAGGCAGCCTCCTGTCCTTCTGTCGGCCGCATCGATGGTGGGAGGAAGGTCCGTAATTTTTGCTCGACGACTCGTGGGTTGTCGCCACTCTGAATCGACATCACGCCCTTAATAATGATGGTCTTGTAGAGCACTTCTTCGGCGGACCGGCGCCCCAAGCGGTCAGCCAGCGGCAGAGCCAAGGCGTTGGCAATCAGTGCCCCATAAAGCGTGGTCAATAGCGCAATCGCCAGACCTGCTCCGATGCCAGTGGGGTCATCAAGACTTGAAAGCATTGCGACAAGTCCGATAAGTGTTCCGATCATGCCGAATGCCGGGGCATATCTGCCCACGGTATCAAATATGGCCTTCCCCACTTCATGACGTTCGATCTGATTCTCCAGATCACTGATCATGATCTGTTCAATCAATTCCGGGTCCGTCCCGTCAACTGCCATCTGAATCCCCTGCACGATAAATGGATCGCCCATGTCCTTGGTCACGTTCTCCAAGCTGAGAATACCGTCACGTCGAGCAATCTCGGCATAGGACACCAAGTCATCAATTAATTGGTCCAACGATTTGCCGCTGTGGAAGAACCCCTTCTTGAATACACCAATTAGGCTCTTGACCGTTCCGGCTGGAAAGGCAAAGAAGACGACGGTACCCGATGCACCGATCACCAGGATTACACTGGAGGCATCAATGTAATTCCCAAAGTTTCCACCCGATAACAACGCCCATCCGATCAGCACCCACGTACCTGCAAAGCCGAAAAGCATACCCAGATCCATCATCGCATGTCATCCATTGGGCGCAATGCCTGACCCATTATCGGCCCGAAAAGAAAGATCCGTTGAACAACAAGCCACGAAGCAGGGCTTGTTTCCCAATCGCGAACCCGCACCAAATACAGAATTCTGAATTCTGTGATTAGCCTTGCCACTTGAACTGCATGAACTCCCCGGGCACTCTCCGCGGTACGGGTAACAACCCCTTGCAGAATTCATGGCCCATAGATGTCCACGTATGGAATTCAACTCGGCGGTAAGAGCCCCCGGAGGCTGCGACCGTATTCAATCGAAAGTTCAACCACCTGCTCCATGGATTCACATACGATCAAGGTGTCTCCGTTGACTAACTTGATCGTTGTATCCGGATTGGATTCAACGGTACGGATCAATTCGGCGTTCACCACAAACTTCTGTCCATTGAGTCGGGTCACGGTGATCATGGGCAGGTCGCCAGTTTCAGAAACTACCAGGTACACCGCTCATGGCGGGTCGATGTTCATCAAGTCATACTATCTGCCTGCTGCAGCATCATTTTGTCCAGTCTTGAACTTGTTGATCCAATCTTCATGAAAACTACCTTGTAAGCAGAGTTCTCCCTGTGAATTCCTTTTCACCTATCGCAGTGTCGCCAGCAAGTCTTGGATCAGCCGATCCGACGTGGACAGTGCCCGTGAATTGGCGGTAAAGCCCGTGCTGGCCGTGATCAGACTCATAAATTCCATAGCCAGGTCGACGTTCGACAGTTCCAACGCCCGCCCCACCACCTTGCCGGCACTGCTGCTGGCAGCAGTGACAATCTGTGGCTGACCGGAGTTTGGGCCTGATACATACAGGTTGGAACCGAGTGCCTGAAGCCCTTCGTTGTTGGCAAAGGTCGCCACGGGAATCTGTCCGATCGCCCGAAGCCGGTTGTTAGAAAAAATGCCAGTGATCGTGCCGTCTTCACTGAGCGTAAATTCTGTAAGAGTGCCCAGTGGCGCCCCATCCTGACTGATCACGGACACCTCGCTCGCGGTGTCCACCAATGAAGAAATAGCCCCCAACTGATCGGTGAACGCCAAGTTGATTGGCTGTGGTGTCTGCGATCCCGTATCGACCCGGTCAATCATAATCGAGGTGCCGGTAGCACCGATATACTGACCATTGGTGTTGAAGTTGATAGTCCCATTCCCGAGAATACGGTCCAGATCCGTGTCATCTGAAGACTGGGCATAGAATCGCCACATGGTCCCGCTGCTGTCCTTGGTTTCCTGAACAAATCGCAAATCAATAGTCAACGGCGATCCGAGACTGTCAAAACCCTCGAATATCGTGCGCACCGATTCCCCATTCGCCGACTGTGTCTTGGTCAAAGCCAACCCTGTCGTGGGACCAGTTGACTGGTTAATAATGAAGTTGGAAGTCCCAAGAACGAGGTCATTGATCTGGCCCGTATTCCCGACAATAGTGATCACGCCGCCCACAATACTCAGGCCGCCGCTGACTGCGTTGTCGATACCTAGGATCTCGTCCAGAAAGTCCATCAGGTCCTGAACCGTGGTGCCAAAATCATCAGAACCGGTGGTGTTGGTCGGTCCGACCTCAAAGGCCCTGTCCGGTATCACGGCCCCGCCCTTTGACGCGCCCGAGATCGTAATGATGTCACCCAGAGCCACGACAGACGCCGGCGCACTGCCTGCAGCCATGAGCGAGGCCAGCGAGTCGCCGGCAACAGCAGAAACACTCGCAGCGGGATCTGAGTACAACGCCTCGAAGTCGATAATCGAACCCTGCGTTGCAACATCGCCACCGGCATTCAGATTCCCCGCGAACTTAACCTCACTCGTAGCCTCGGACAGCGTCATGATGCCAATGGGGATCTTCACGTCCTGCAGCATGTCTGTCACAATGTTAAAGTCGCTATCCACTCCAAAACCCTGCACGACACCACCGGTGCTGGTACTAACAAGACTGGAATCTTTATCCAGAGAGAAGTTGCCATCACGCGTGTACCGGTTGATACCAGCGACATCGACTACAAAAAATCCATCCCCGTTGATTGCCATGTCGGTGGGCACCCCGGTCGGCTGCAACGAACCGGAGTTAAAGTCGCGTCGGATGGATGAAGTCTGCACTCCCATGCCCACCTGGGCAGGATTGGTCCCTCCACGTTCAGCTCGCGGCGCCAAACCACTGCTGAGTGTACGCAAGATCTGGGTCTCAAAGGAGATTCGGCTTTTTTTGAACGCGGTTGTATTAATATTTGCAATGTTATCACCCGCCACGTTCAGCATCTGGGCGTTGCTGTTGAGTCCGGTCAGAGATGTAAATAGCGCGCTTGTCAATCCCATATCAATGCTCCATGAGGCTATAGAGCCTGTTCCGCCAGCCGGGATGCCGACGAAGACGCTGCAATAATGCGCCTTAGTGATGTATTCTCGACCGCACCGATGCGCAACAACAGGCTCAATGGGCTCATCCGATCTTTCTGCGGTAGCGTCGCAACGTCCTCGGGAACCGCTCCCGAAAGCTGGGTCTCAGCCAGCAGTGCATCAAAGCTCTTACCCTCGAACGGAACTGGCCGATTGGCACTCAATGCAGTCGGCCCGACGGGTCGAACCGCCGGTTCAAGTAGTTTCAGCAATTCGCTACTGTGCGACATGCAGGTTGTTCCCTTCGAAACTCACTGGGTGAAACGATCAGGTGCGGGGCGCCGATATGGAGCCGAGTTCTACGGCAATGTGCCAACATCCGTGAGCCGCTTGACGGACGAAACAGGCAAAATATCGTCTGTCGTGAGTTCCAACAACATCCGGCCGTCCTCTCGCCGGATCGCACGGATCGCTCCCTCGACGGTTTGTCCCTTGTCATTGGTTCCGCTGACGGTCTTGCCGATCAAGGCTGCGGGATTGATTGCGACCAAGTCGCTGATCAACTGCTGGACGATTCTCGCGTTGAAGTCGTCGCCGCTGCCCACAGCTGTCAGTCGATCGGCGGAGATCGCAGAGCCATCTTCTAATACCAGGATCGGCTTACCGTTTTCAATCCGCAGTGACGTGACCAAGCCCTCGACACGATGGTTGCTCGCGTCAAGTCCCGCGATCGTCTTGCCAATGAGTCCACTGGCGGAAGCGATCGCATTCTGGGAGATAAGAGCTTCAAGCTGATTATGCAGAGAAGTCTGGGCCTCAATGTTGCGAATGCTACTGAGTTGCTCCAGGATCGCTGCTGAGTCATTGGGCGCAAACGGATCCTGGTTGCTCAGCTCGGCAACCATGATCCTGACAAACTCGTCACTGGAAAGGTCATTGAACCGATTGCCTGATTCCATTGGCACCGAGGCGGCACCTGCGAGACTGTTGATTGCTGACATCGACTGCTGTCCTTTCACTCACGCATTGATGAGCTGAATCATTCCAGTTCGTTGATCACCTTCTCAAATGTGTCACGGTCGTCACTAGAACCTTCATGGCCCCGACCATGATGCTGCGATGTGTATTCCCCACGGCTCCGCCCATCGGTGGCGGATTGGCCACCCTGGTGCTGCAATCCACTTGGCGACGACGAAGTCATGGATTGGACACTGAGGCGTTCGACACTCAGGCCCACATTTTCTAGGGATGTACGGAGCTGACCGATCTGCTGAGTCAAAAGTGTGCGGGCTGTCTCGGACTCTATCTGGAACCCGGCGCTAACCCGCGAACCATTGATCTGCAGATTGATTCGTAGCGTACCGAGATTCGGCGGAGTCAGCCGCAGTGTCACCGAGCCACCGCGCTGGGCCAGTGCAGTGGCCAGTCCACGTGCGATCCGGAGTACATTGGTCTGAGCCGTGGGATCTTCGATCTCGCCCGATGAGGTCAAAAGCGCTGGAGCAACGGAGGTCACACCTGATCGGGAGATGATCGCTAGCTGATTTGCCTCGGCCACGAGCACAGGGGCCGGGGCCACACGCCATGGTGATGGCGAGTCAGCCAGCGCGGATTGGGCCGGGTTAGAGCTTTGGAGTACCGCCACCGGCGCCGTACTATTTACCTGTGGCCTCTCGGCCACCGGAGGATGGATGGATTTCTGTGTTGGGGCCTCCGGCTTTTGTTTCGACGACTCGATCGCTGATTCTTTCGGGGCTTGTTTGGCCGCAGCCGATGGAACCGCATCGTTATGTAACCGTTGCGGCTGGATCTCGGCAGCACCGATTGGCGATTTGAATTTTCCCCACTTGCGAGATACCGCTGTATCCCTCGACGATGCGGCTATATGAATCGACCGTTGCTTATCTTCCCACAATGATTCAGACACCCGCGACTTTGGCCAGGCTTGGTTCAGTTGGCCCTGAAACGGGACCACGCCGGCAACACGAGAAGATCGTGGCTCGCCAGAGCGGGCCGCCGGAAAAAAGTGGAACAAGCCTAGAGGAGTCATGGGCCAACCCTCCTCACGTCTTGAGACCGCAATGCCGGATTCAACCCGCGGTTTTGTAGCCGCTCAAGTAATCTGGCAACATCCGCAACCTCCTGTTCCGACTTGAACTCGCGCAGTACCGCCCCCGATTTGCGCGGTGACATCGCGGCAAGATATGCCACGACCCGATCCGTTTTCTCATCCGCCATCAGTTCTTGGAAAATCGCTTTGGTCTGCTTGGGCTTAAGACGATCGTACATCTGCACCGTCTGCTTGAAACCAGCCTCCCGGGTTGCACTGGTCTGTTTGTCGACATAATCCTGAAATTGCCGTCGTTCAATGTCAAGTTCAGCCTTGCGATTGGCGATCAGCGTCTTATCATTTTCCCAGCATCGACGAATGTCGCTGGTTTCTCTCCTGAGGCGATCCAGCCTCGCGTTAGCAATATCACTTTCGAGTAACTGCGAGGAGAGTCGCTGCCGCAACGTGGAAATGCCCTCCTCTGCAGCACCCAAGCGCGCAGCTTCTCTCTGGTCCTTGGCTTCCAATTCCGCCATGTGCCGATGCTCCGCAGCCAATTTCTCTTCCTCAACAATCATTAGTTCAAATATTTTCACCGCACGCCAGATCCGATCGCTGCTAATCCGACCAGTGAAGCCCATCCACATCGCAAATCCCGATGCTGCTAAAAAATGCAGAATGATCATCGCCATGATCGCGCTGGACAACGGCTTCATGACTGCAGCATCTCCAAATGCGATTCACGTACATACCGCTGAGTCGCAAACTCATCTAGTTCAAGATCCAACCGACGGCCCTGCACCCGTTGCCAGGCGACCAGATGCCTTTCCCTAAGCCGGTCAAGAACCCGACGATCCCGTGTTGCACCGATCAGTGCTTTTCGAGCCTGCTCGATCTGCCCTTCAAGATCAGCCAATCGCCGTACAATTTGATGGCCACGGTTGGTCACCTCCTGACTGGCGGCAGCGAACTGGTGGATCTGGGATACATCAAGGTGGCCGACAAGTCTATTAGCCATCTGATGCTTGGAATCATGGAGTTCCTGCTGCATCAACCGCAATTCTCCGTGCAGAATCATGCGGGTACGTATCAGTTGAGCCAGATCGCGCTGGCAACTATCTTCCAAGCCACGACGGTGACGTAACAACGATTCAAATCGAAAGCGAAACTTAGACATCCTTGATTTATCCCGTGGGCAAAGGTGCTGACTTCTGCCGCGGCTTGGTCAATTGCTTTTTCGTCTGCTCGATCCGTTGCGCCAGAGCCAGCAACTGGGCTTTGGTCCGGGTGAAGTCTCCCTGGCCACTGTGCTCATGACGGCCTTGCTGCAGCAACTGGTCGATCGCCGGCTTGCAGGTGATGGCCAGATCGAAATCTGGATTCGAACCAGGCACGTATGCGCCGATGTTCAAGAGATCCTCTACCTGGCGGTAGGCGGAGACCAGCCGGAGTACCCGTTTGGAAGCAGCTTGATGGTCAGCTAGTGTCACATCTTCGGCCACACGACTGACTGAACCGAGCAGATCGATCGCCGGGTAATGCCCCTGTTCGGCGAGTGATCGCGACAGCTGAATATGGCCGTCCAGAACACCACGGCAGGCATCAGATATCGGTTCGGTGATATCGTCACCCTCGACCAGCACTGAATAGAGGCCCGTGATCGAACCACGCCCGGTCCGCCCCGAACGCTCAAGCAGCCGGGGCAATAGAGAAAATACGCTGGGCGGATAACCCTTCGTGGCTGGCGGCTCTCCCGCAGTCAAACCCACCTGACGTTGAGCTTGGCAGAAACGTGTCACCGAATCCATAATCAGCAAAACATCAAGGCCTTCATCTCGAAAGGATTCAGCAATAGCCGATGCGACGAGGGCCGCACGCACCCGAACCATTGCTGGCTCATCGCTGGTCGCGACCACGACCACGCTCCGTGCCAGCCCCTCGGGTCCTAGTATCTTGTCTACAAAGTCGCGCACCTCCCGGCCGCGTTCCCCGACCAGACCGATTACAGACACATCCGCCGCCGTATGACGCGCCATCATGCCCAGAAGCGTCGACTTGCCAATCCCCGGTGCTGAAAATACCCCAACCCGCTGACCGCGCCCCAGCGGCACCAGGGCATCGACTGCTCGCACCCCCGTGGCCAGTGGCTCGTCGATCAGGGGTCGGCCTAGTGGATCGATTGGTTCTGGTCGTAACGGGCGAGTGGTCGTGTCCAACATCGCGCCCAATCCATCAATCGGTCGCCCCAGGCCATCGAGTACACGACCAAGTAAGGACCGGCCCGTATGAACAATCTGGGCATGCTGCCGTGAGGTCACACAATCACCGCAACAGATACCCGCTACCTCCCCCAAGGGCATCACGATTACCTGGTCATTTTCGATGCCGACCACCTCACCCTCGATTGTTCTCGCCTTACCTGCCCCACTCGTTATCCGGACCATTGCGCCGATTGGCGCAGGCAGATCCACCACGCGAAGCGCAAGACCGCGCACCTGAGTGACCCTGCCGCGCAATTCCAGCAGGGGCACTTGGTCTAGCATCGCGATCTGCTCAGCGAGAAGGCTCATGGGTGTCATCGGTTGCGAATCCCGTACCACATCGGTGCGCCCATCGCCGAACTCACGCGCGAGATGCCCGCGCGGAGTCCTCGGAATCGCTTTCCCGCCCTATATCAGCCGTGTCTGGCTGACTGGGGACCAACGACCCATCCCATGGCAACATTAATTCCACCACCCGTTGCATTTGAGTCGTGATCGTGGCGTCAATCTGACCCTGACCATACTGAACCAGGCAGCCTCCGGGGCAAACCTGATCGTCATCAACCAAATTCACATGGCGGATATTGATCAATTCGGCCGTCAGCCGTGGCGTAACCTCTTCGAGCAGTGGCCGGTCAGCTGGATTAATCCTCACCGATACATCCATCGGTTGCAGCACCAGCGACAACGCTTGGGCCACCTGATCGACGATCACCTCACGGTCTACTTCAATGACACGATGAACGATTTTTCCAGCAAGCTTCAGCGAAAAATCAAGAACCGCTTGGCGTGCCTGCCGCTCCAACCGCGTGCGATCCACCTCCCACGATTGCAGGCCCGCCGAAAATGCCACTTGCAACTTCTCCAGATGCTCCGCCATCTGGCTTTGGGCCTCGACCCGACCTTGCTCACATCCTTTCTTGTACCCCTCATCGTACCCCTCGCGCACACCCTGTTCGAAACCGCGCCCACTGGCGGTCGCGACAAGTTGCCCGGCTTCCTTCTCCGCTTCGCCAATGATCTTCGCTGCCTTTGCCTCAGCCGCCAACCGCAATTGTGCCGCCTGCCGGCCAAGATCGCCCAGGTCTAGAACGACGGCTTCCTTTATTGCCAAACGGCTACCGGATTGCTTCAAGACAGGCATGGTTGTGGCGTGTGGTCCTTGGAGTTTAGGGCAAGGGGTCTTCCGACTTCGAGATTCGAGGTCATAAACTCTATAAATTCGAATGCTGATCCTGACTTACAAGCCAACTTCTGATGGTGCCATAAGGTTCAAATGATCAGATCTCCCTCGTCACCACGACCACCAATGATAATCTCGCCAGCATCTTCCAGGCGACGGACGACGTCGACGATACGCTGCTGCGAGTTTTCTACATCACTGACACGCACAGGCCCCATGAACTCCATCTCTTCCTTAATCAGGGTCGCGGCACGTTCTGACATATTTGAGAAGATCTTGCCCTTCAGATCGTCGCTGGCCGTCTTCATCGCCAGCGCTAATTCGTCGTTGTCCACTTCCTTGAGCACGGCCTGAATACCCTTTCCGTCAACCATGTTGATATCCTCGAATACGAACATCAGGCGCCGGATCTCTTCCAACAAATCGGGGTCTTCGGCTCCCAGTCCCTCCATGATCGTCTTCTCGGTGCCCCGGTCGACCAAATTCAGCATCTCTGCCACAGTGTTCACACCACCTATCTTCTCAAATGACTGGCTGAGCATGTTGGCAAGCCGCACTTCCAGCCCCGCCTCCACCTCACGGATTACCTCTGGATTGGTCTGCTCCATATTCGCGACTCTCTTGACCACTTCTACCTGCTTTGGCGTGGGCAATCCACCCAAGATCTCCGAAGCCTTGCTGTGAGTCATGTGACTGACAATCAATGCAATCGTCTGGGGATGCTCATCCTGAATGAACATCAGCAAATTCTGTGACTCGGCTTTCTGCAAAAAGGAAAATGGCGTCTTGCGGACCTGCTGGCTAATCTGCCGCATGATGCGATCGGCTTCGTCGGGATCAAGGCTATCCGTCAGCAATGACCGTGCGTAGTCGAGCCCGCCACCAGCCCATGACTGCGACATGGCCATATCGTAGAACTCGCTGAGAAC
>CAUZOD010000050.1:0-13254 GCA_963581115.1 Phycisphaerae bacterium
CGAGTTCGTGTAGGGTCGCCAGCTTCTTGGTACGAAGCGTGCCGGGTTCACACTCAAATGTGACCTCCTCGACACGATTCCACGAAAAAATATCCTGCAACCCGCCAATCAGATGTGTAAGCTGCGAAGCCGAAAGATAGCTTGGCGTGCCACCGCCAAAATAGACGAATCGCAAGCCACGTCCGCTGAGAAACAATTGGTCGGCGTAGCATCGTGCCTCGGCAAGTACCGCATCCACATAACGGCCGATCTGATCGGCGTTCTTATCGGTATACACCTTGAAATAACAGAAATGACATCGCTTCCGACAAAAGGGGATATGCACGTATAAACCGAGAGGCTCATCGGCCGGGGGCGGACGATTGAACACCGCCACCGCATCAGGCACGTGTTCAGGCAACCAAAATTGAAACGGTGGATAGTTCGAAACGAAGTATCCGCCCGCGGTGGTCTGGTCCGTGCGTACAACAGGCAGGGGCATCGATGATTCCTCACTCATGTCCGGCGTCCTCTCCGTGGAAAGCATACAGGTTTCCGTCGTCGCACCCAATAATCAACCAACCCCCAGAGACCGCAGGTGAGCTGTTGATTGCCTCTCCAAGGTCGTAAGTCCATATTTCCGATCCATCAGCTAGGTCAAGGATGTACAATCGCCCATCATTGGAACCGATGACGACACGGTCCCCAACGACCACAGGTGAACTGTCGATATTACCGCGAGATTTGAACCGCCACACCGCCTGCCCAGAGTCCAGGTTAATCGCATGAAGATGACTATCCCGCCCCCCCACTATGGCAAGCGTATCAGTCAATGCGACCGAAGAGAAAAACGGGAAAGGCTTGTGAGAATAGCTCCATAGCAACTCTCCGCTACGTACGTCAACACAAACCACGGCATTACCATAGTGCCCTACAATCGCCCTAAATCCAGCCAGCGCCACGCCCGCGGCAATCTCACCTTCGATCGGGACCTGATGCAATGATCGACCACTGCTCGTATCCAGAACGTGGATCATTCGATCACAACCACCGAAAACAATTCGATTGTTCGCCACTGCGGGAGCCCCGTTGACGAAGTAGTCAGTGGGCGATCTCCAAACACTCTTGCCCGTTTGTGCATCAACGCAATGTAAGAAGCTGTCATAACTACCAACGATGATCCGGGTGCGCTGTCCGTCGGGCGATCGGATCCAATTCGCGGCACCCAGGATCTTGTCGTCGGTGGAGTAGGACCAACGCGATTGGCCCGAATGGGCATCGATCGCATAGAGCTTATGATCTGAAGATCCAACGTAAACGGTCTGGCCGTAGACCAGCGGCGGCGCCTCGACTATTGCGGGAACATCATGATTGCCAGTCTGAAACCGCCATACAAGTTTGCCATCAGTAAGATTAATGGCGTAAACATTACCGTCATCACTGCCGACAAATACCCGTCCCCCGGCAATGACCGGGGATGATCGGATGGGATACTCGATCTGAAATGTCCAGGCATGCCTGGGCGTATCGGCCAACGGCCCGTCCGAGACCCCGCGCATAGCCTGATCACCGCGGAAATTAGGCCAGTCCGCGAAAACGGGTGAGGCACAGGCAATCATGATCAGAAAACGTAGGTACATGAACGATTAAAGTCTATGGCCACAGACCCCGGATCGGCAAGAGTCGATGACACGGAATTTCAACACACCGCCCGTCATTCGGCACCCAGCCTGGATTGGTACATCTGTAAAAAATTATTAGCGTCCACGGGCCGAGGATTAAATTGTGCGGTCCACTGTTTGGCAGCATCGGCAGCCAATCGATTGATATCAGACAAACCAACGCCAAACTGGCCCAGACTTCTCGGTAGCCCAATAAGAGCGAGCATATTGTCGATCATCGTCGCGAGCACTTCCGGAGCATCAGCTGGATCGCCGCCGATCAACTCCGCATAAATGGCCTGGGATGCTAGGTCCTGCCCGTTGTAGCGCACGACTGCCGGCAACATCACCCCAACTGCCTGACCATGGACCACCCCGAAGTGCGATGTCAGCGGATTCGCAGCACTGTGGGCAGCACCGAGCATGCTACATTCGATCGCGGCTCCGGCTAGCGCCGCGGCTAGTTGCATGTCGGCACGCGGCTTGAGCCGACCACCATGCTCAACAACCTCTGGCAATGCCTTAAGGGTCAGGGCGAAGGCATGGCGGGTATATCGCCAGGACAGTTCCGTTCGCCGCGTTGTTACGGCAGTTTCGATGACGTGAGCCAACGTATCGATCCCCGTATTGGCCGTCACATTCTGAGGCTGCGTCATGGTCAGAACTGGATCCAGTACCGCAACGGTGGGCAATGCCTTGGGATCGCCACATACCATCTTCTGGCACGAACTGGGATCGGTGATCAAGGCATACGACTGGCACTCGCTGCCAGTGCCGGCGGTGGTGGGAACAGCAATCAACGGCAGCAACCGGCCCCGAGCCCGTCCCACACCCCGATAGTCTGCAATACTACCGCCACCGGCAAGTACGAAATTGCAGCCCTTGGCCGTGTCCATGGATGATCCACCACCAAACCCGATCAGCAGATCGGGTTGCAGTGATTGCGCCGCGGCAATGGCATCTTCGACATCGTCGGCACCGGGATTCTCGTGCACACGGTCAAATACGCGAACTGTCAAGCCCCCAGCTTCCAGACTCGCAATCGCCCCAGAAACATGACCGGCTGCAACAATGCCTGGATCGGTCACCAGTAATGCGCGGGAGCTGCCCAACTCGGCCGCCAACCCTCCCAACTGAGCCGCCGTACCCGGTCCAATCACCATGCGAGGTTGATCCGGTAGCACTAGACCGTTTCCCGACCCCATCACATCCCCGCTTTCTGAATCGCCCGGCGTCGGTATAGAAGTTCGAAAATATTTCCCTCGTGTGGTTGGTTCCAAGACACACGCGAGGTGGGAACCGCTCCGAGATTTAGCCGGTCAATTTGTGGACATGCCAACAGGTCAGCAATGAACTCCGGAGTATCTGTTATCGCAGTCACCACCAGTGATGGGCCGATCAGGCTGAGCATCTCATCCTGAGGCATCTCAATCACGGTAGCGAATGGAAAGAGGAATTCGCGATTGGCAAGAGGGTGTGAGATGCTATCGCAATGCACGACCGTTGGCCGAAGGTACAGAGCGCCGTCATGTGGAACAAGGCGCGGCCCCGTGGTGCACTCGGTCGCACCCGGTTCATCCAGGGCCTGTGAAATCGTTGCGTTAATGGCTTCCGCTATCGAAGGGTTGGAAAATGCCGACAAGATCGCTTCATTATCATCTATAGTTCGTGGCTGGATGTCCTCCAGGCGCCGTGCCACAGCATTAGCGATCTCCAGACCCCGTCGTGGCACCACAATGACTGACGCATTGATGCAGCTGCGCCCGCCGTTGGCACAGATTGATTCGACAATCAGATCAAGATATTCGGACCACTGGTCCACATGATCTTAGAGAAACCGGGGCCATGAATCTGTACGTGCTGATCCTCGCTATATCGAGAGGTGGACGCCACATCACCAAAGATAATGCCCCGGCCGCAAGTTCGTAGGATCGTGTCGGCACCCTCATGGTCCGTCGGATAAAATCCAAAGGCCTCGTCTGGACAGCCCGCGGCCAAAAACGCCCGGATGATCCGCATCGGTGTCCACGGATCTTCGCGGCCTGGCTTGATGAGCACCGGCACTTTCAGTGGAATCGCAGGCATCCAAATCGAATTCACGCCAGGGGAATTGCTCGGCATCACTACGCCAAGGCATTTCGTGTCTGGATAAAAACTAACAGGCGAACCGGACTGCTCCCCGATGCCCCCGTCGATTACCGCTGCATCTAACCCACGCGTCAAGCCACACAAAATCGTCGTCATTTGCACAAACACCTCATGGATCTTGCTCATATTGCTACGAACCAGCGAGTGGGGTAGACCTGAAGTGGCCGAAAGCATCTCAATATACTGCTGGGCGGACTGGGTGGTGCCGGCGCTGAGGGGTAACGTCTCGTGCAGAAATAACTGTCCGGCCCGAGTACAAATATCCAGCAGTCGATCCACTTTGTACCGCCGCAGAACACCTGCCTTCTTCACATCACGCCGGATCATGCCAGGGTTGGCCTGACCGATCTGAGCTACAGGTCGACCGGTTCGATGATCGACCACCTCCAATCGATCAAGACTGTCATAGTCTCGACCCCATCGCAAAATGGGAACGTGAGGCAGGCTCATGCCCAATCAAACTCGCAGTTCAGGTTCAATAGACCCCTTCGATCGTCTTGTTCTTAGTAAAACCGAGTGGACGAACCTCGCCGACGCCATCCCAGGGCAGGTGAGCGAACGGCCCATGACGCACCGCCTCGTCTCGCTCCAAGAGCCGCGGCATGAATAGCTCTTTGGTCAACGTGCTCAACTCGACTCGCCCCCACTGGCCGAACCCGACCGTCTGCTGCGTGTCGTCGGGATCTACGATGCGCAGCACTGCCCGTGGCTGGGGCGCGTGGTAGACCAACTCGTAGCCGTATTCTGGGCCCACCGGGCGAGCAATGGCCAACCCCATGAGCGTGTTGCCATAGGCAGGAACCAACTGTGCCGCACCCTCGAGGACCTCTTCACACAGGAATCGGATGACCTGAGGTGTCATGGACGTCCCCCCACAAAATACGCCGCGGATTCCTGTCTCCACCAAATCTAGCTTATCTCCGAGGGACTCAAGCAGGCGAGGTGTCGTAAAAAGACATTGTACCTGGCGATGCCGCAGAATCAGCACCGCTTGATCGATCACATGCTCCTGATAAGCCTTGGCCTGATCGGTCATCTGTTCAGCAAGCAGTTTTTTCACCCAACGCGGGTCGAGGTCCACGTGGTAACAGCAGCCACCTCGCAAATTGGCCAGATGCTCGATCGACACCCGCAGACGCCGTGGCCCAGTCGGCCCAAGCATCAACCAGTTCCCGCCGCGAGGGAAGTATTCCTCATCCAAATGCTCGGAAAACTCTGTGTAATCGGTCAGGTGATCTTCCCAACTGATGCGTTGCTTGGGCATGCCGGTGGTACCACCGGTTTCAAAGACCTTAAAGGGTTTGCCGATATAAGACTGCGGGATCCATGCTGAATGCGGTTGATCTCTCATCAACTGGCCATTGAAGTGCGGGAACTCCATCAGGTCGGCAAAACTCGTGATATCTGCTCGGGGATCTATCCCGGTCCCCTGTGCCCACTCAAGCCAGAAAGAACAGCCTGTCTGCGGCGAAAAGTGCCACTGTATTATCTCGCGCACATGAGCATCCAGCCGCTTGGCCGCCTGCGTGATTGCGTGTTCGTTGACGTGATCCGAATCGTTCATGGAGTGAAGCCAGATTCTGCAACGATCGTGGCCTGAATACAGAAAAGATGATCCTTGTCACTGATAAGCAGGTGGCACCCCACGACAAACAGCCGAGACGGCCTTGCAAGAGCCCATACACACAGCGACACGACCGAATGGACCTTAAAGTGCTGCATAAATTCTCACTGAGCCGTCATGGAACTCCATATTGCACATACGCCAAGCGAACTCAAAGGGTTGGGGTAGGTGGATCGGGGAAAAAACGAGCCAGCGTTTGCGATGAAGGGGGCGATGTCAGCAGAGACACCACTACTAGTGTGACCGCGCAGGCTGCAAACATGACAGCCACGGGCATAAGCCCATCACCATCGAGTTGATCGGTCAACAGAAGATACTCGCCGCCATAACCGGACGCGTGGAAAAAAGCCAACCACACTATCGCTGTAACAATGATTGCGGAATAGACGCCCAGGCGCGTGGCACGGCGCCAATAGACCGCGGCGAACACAGCCGGGAACAGGGCGGAAAACCCGCTGAAACACCAGACTGCAAGTGTAAAGATGTGTCGTGTCCCCAATAGGGATAAAACGTATGTGACCGCCACGATTCCTACTACAAAGGTGCGACCGATCCAAAGCTTCTGCCGATCGGTCAATTGATCTTCTCCAGCAAGATGGGTCACGATGTCATTTGTGAACATAGTCCCGATGCACATGAACTGAGAATCTAACGATGACATAATTGCAGCAAGAATACCAGCCGTCAGTAGGCCGGTTAACCACGGATTGCTCAAAAGCCGCTGGACAACCACACCGAGCACCGCATTTTGCTTTTCGACAGGCAGACCCAGAGGAATGCCCGCAGCCCAGATGCCGATCAAGATACATGGCACCCAGACGATCATGATAAATAGCGGATGTACCGCCACGGTCAGGCGGAAAGTCTTGGCGCTACGAGCGGTCAACCAATTCTGAAACAGGTGGGGGAACATACCCACCGACAACGGGATGAAGCAGTAACTCATGAACTGAACGCGACCAATCTCTCCCTCACGAGCCAACTTGGTGGGGGCATTGACCCGAACCGCCTCACTGGCGGCCGACAACCCCCCAAGCGCGTTGGCGATCAGTACGAACGCGACTAGGCCTGTGAACATGAAGACCAGGGTCTGAAATGTATTGGCCCAAGCTGCACCGCGCACCCCACTTAAAAATACGTAGACCAGTACGACCATGCAGATCACTGCACCCGTCAGCCAGGCGGGCACGGCACCACCGCCGTCTGCGAAGATCTGGGGGAACATGCCCTTGCTGATCGCCGCAACCACGGCGCCGGAACCCAAGACGCCAATCAATAGGTACGGAACGACCAAAATCACCAGAATTGGGAATAGCACATACCCAATCCCGGGAGATTCGAAACGGTCGCGAAAGTATTGGCACTGCGTCACATAACCATAACGCTTGCCAACTGCCCATAGCTTAATCCCCACAGAGAAGAATACCGCCGAGTGAATCAGCCCAGACCAGGATGCCATCAATCCATAGGTGCCGATTCCGCTGGCGTAGGACCGCCCCGTCGATCCAACCAGTGCAAATGCAGTCATCGTCGTGCCGAAAACACTCATCAGCAGCACGAATGGGCCAATGCTACGACTGGCCACGAAGAAATCGGTGCTTGTGCCTCGAAAGAACCGACTACACGCCACGCCCAATACGAGCAGTATCAGCAGATAGCCACCAACTACGTATATCGGAATCAGACTCATCCGTCCGACTCCCTCTCGGCCCAATCTTCAATGGTCTGTGGCCAAGCATAGCGAACTGCCAAGGCCCAGACACCCGCAGCAGCTATCGAGAACATCATGTGGTAGGCCAGCCCAATCGGGAGGAACCCAAATACAAGCCTTCGATCGTCCCAGTACCAGAAGTCCTGATGGACGATGAACAGTACAATCACCAATAACCAGGTCAAGCTGCGCACCGAAAAATTCCCTCAAGACAGGCCGGTTCGAAGTATGGGATATCCCATTGTCCCTGTGATTATCAACACATCATAATCCTTCATCTGGTATCCGGGCACGACTCTGGCCAATACGCCCGTATTGTCCCTATGATGCTCAAGCCGAATTCAGGGTGTGTCGGTGATCGCAAATAGATGTTTCTGCGTCGCGACATAGAGCACTCCGTTGGCCACAATAGGGCTAGAGTAGATCGCACCAGGAAATTCAATTTCCGCTAGTAATGTCTTCTGCTTTCCTGCTGCCAGCACTGTCAAAATCCCATCCTCATTTCCGACATAGACCCGGTCCCCGACCACCAGTGTGGATCCCCAGATATGTCCAAATGTATCGTAGGTCCAATAGGCCTCACCTGTGTTTGCATCCAAACAATGGATGATCCCGGCGTAGTCCGCAATGTAAACCAGATCGTCCACGATTGAGCAGGTGGAAATCGAACGGTTGATCTGCTTGTATTGCCACAGGATCCGATCTACTCCCGCCATCTTCTCATTGCCAATGGTGGCATCAAAGCAATTGAATGAACCAACGCCCTCTCCGTGCTCAGGATCCTGGCCGATTGCTGCATAAACACGGTCCTTGTAGAAAACCGGAGTGGCAATGAATTCACTGGGCCCCTTGGCCGTTGCATACCTGATGGGCTTACCACCGCTAAACCGGTATTCAGCCGGCACCCCATCGCTGCGCCACCACTCTTCAAGTACTGGATAGTCGTCACCAAATTCATCTGGCAATGTGACGGGCCGAGGGTTGAACGAGTACATGAACCCATCACCGGCAGCAAAAAGAATCATCTCTTGCGCCCCCACACGGCCAAACGCCGGCGAGGACCAGTTGCAATGTAAGATCCGCTCGCCGATCCCCGAGACCTCCTCGCCTAACAGTTGCCCCGTCTCAGCGTCGAGTTTGATCAGGCAAGGGGCCTTCTTGTTGGGGACATCGACGTGAGACCAGTCCACACCGTTGGACGTACTGGCATACACAGCGCCGTCGACCACTAAGGGGCTGGAACTGGTGATATTGTGGGGGAACACTCCCAGTTCGTTGCGCATATCAAAACGCCAGATCACATCCGCATCGGTATCCCCCAGTTGCACTGGATCTTTGGTAGCTCCACCGGAAATGGAACGGGAAATGGTGCTGCCCACATAATATTTAGCTTCGTCGGTGAAAGGCCCATCGTTGCCATTGCTCATCCCAAGCAGATCCAGACAAATTACTTCGCACAGGTTCGTGACAACATAAACGCGATTGCCGATGATCGAGGCCGAAGAGCAGATTCCAAGGAACTCCCAATCACCTACCTTACCCGAGCCGAGCTTGGGCAACGACAACTGCCACACCAGATCGCCGGTCTGCTCATCAAGACAGTACAGGTTGGCGCGATCACCCTTGTATTTCGGATCTAGTGGAGACTCATTATTCGTACCAATCAACACACGACCACCTCCAACGGTCGGGTTGCCGTACGTCTGGGAGCCGAGTTTGACGACCCACTTGATATTTCTGGTGGTGTCGGGATCGATCTGCTCCTGGCGGCCTCGCAGAGATCCAGGCGCAAACTCGCTGGTAATTGGGCCCTCCGATGACACCATGTTTCTAGTCTGATTGCGCCCCCACTGCGGCCAGTCGCCGGCCCAGACCGGAGCCAAGACTAGAACACCTGAAATCGCCCCCATCCATGCCAAATATTTTCTACTCATTGTTCGCATTGCTAGGCTCGATGAACGGTAAGACAAATCCTTTAATATCAATGGCACCGCTACCGGTTCGGCGTCACTTCTATGTTGTCGACATATACTGGGAATAGGCTCTGGGGTGAGAATCCAAACAAACCTGGTGAACCCTGCATGTGGGCATGAAGATGAGGCACCTCAATGGTCCATGCCTCCGGTTCAGGTTGCGACGTCGGCCACGCCTTCGCTCGAATCACACCGGTCCCATCTGCAGCAACATCCACCCGAGTCTTGAGTCGGTGCCAAGTCCCTGGCTTCCATCGATACGGAACAGAAACCTTCAACCGGTCGTGATTACTGTGCACCTCTAGAATCTGGTTGTTACCGCGAAGCGCGATGATGTATCGCTGATTGACCAAACCAATATCACCCTTGACGCGGCGATTCCCATCTGTCATGACATCGGCAGCGATGGTGTAGTTCGAATCATCTGGATGCCCAATGAATACCATTGACCGCTGAAAGAGCACACGGTCAAGCGTCTTGGTCAGCACCTTGTTGCCATCCAGATCACGAACCTGCCACTTAAGACGAGCCCCGATCCATGGTAGCGGTGGATAGGCGAACTCCTCACCATTGGATGCGCCTCTAGCCGCCAATTCAAATCCTTCGAAGTCCTGAAAATACGGTGGTGAGGGTAGGATGCGCGCCCGGATGTAGGCAAGATCCGGCTCTCTATCCAATGTGGCGTTGCTCCGTTTGACCTTCGGGACAATGCTCGCCTCAAAGGCTCCTGCCGAAATCTTCGCCTCCGGGGTCACGACCAAGTGGCCGACATCATTAAATTCGGCGTCCAGTTTGGCCTTGACCTTGGCCCCGGGTGGTATGTACTTGCGCCAGCTGACACGTGTGTTGGTGTTCCCATCCAGACCACGGAACCAAAAACTCTGCGTGGTGCCCGGGCGCAACAGCACCTCGTTAGGTACTGCAAAGACCTGACGCCGAGCCGGCATGCCTAGTTTAACCGGGTCGATCACATTCTCTTGCCGTAAGTCGGCAGGAGGATTCGCTTGGCCAAAACAATACAAACGCTGCGTGGTATGCACGTAGAGATGGCCCTCCCAGACACTCGGAGAGCCGATACAGTCTCCTTCCAGATGTACCTGATCGAGAATCTGCGGTCCATCATCGGTCGGTCGGATGATATAGAACCCGTCGTGCCAGGTGGGAATGTAGAGCTTGCCGTCCGCCGCCAGTGGCGAGGCGTGCAGTTGATCGGCACCTAGCTTGTAACGCCAGAGGGTTTGCCCCGTCCCTGGGTCCACACAAAACAACTCTCCCGACGTGGTGACCTGATAGATTCTCCCGTTTAATACCACCGGTGAACTGGTGAACATGCTCAACTGGTCGTTTCGCCACGATTCATATGAAGCATCAAGCACAAGGGGCCAGGTTTCGCTAGACTGCGCTTCGAAAATAGCTACCTGCTCAAACGCCCGATTTAGATCTAAAGCCACCATGCGACCCCGCCCGGTGTCATCGATATTTTCCTTGCCGTGGATGGCAATCAAATGATTGTTCACGACGATGGGTTGGCTGTTCACACCACCGTACGACATCTGGTAACGGAAGATCGGCTGACCGGTTCGTGCATCAACGCATACGATGTTCCCGCACCCGGTACCAACGTAGAATACCCGTCGCCCACCGCGCCACTCGAAATACGGTTGGCAAAACGAGGAATCCTTGAGAAACGGGGGTCCGACCCCAGGTGTCGATACCCACACCGGCTCGCCGCTACGTTTGTCGAAGGCGTAAAAGCGATTACGGGCTGGACCCTGGCGGCCCCAATTGCTGGTGATGCAATTTAGAATTACCAAGTCGCCATCGATTGCGGGAGCGCCGGTGCGCCCGTTGGGAAAGGTTAACCTGCCAAAGGATTCCATCATCGAGTGCTGCCAGAGCTGTGTACCATGGCGGTCCAGGCAGATAAAAAGCCCGGGCGTGGTCATTAGATAGACGTTGCCTGTCTCAGCATCCACAGCCGGGGCGCCGATCGCATAACGGTTATAGATGATGTCGGAGATGAAATCGCTGTAGCGGCGCTCCCAGAACGGGTGCCCCGTGATCGGGTCCACGCAGAGCAGGACCTCGCGCACATCGGCACCCTGCCCCCTATACCCCCACACAAATAACCGTGGTCCATCGCCATATCGGGCGACAACTGCGGTCCCACGACCGGGAAGTTCAAGATCCCAGCGATGGTTTGGCCCCGCGGGCCGACAGTGCTGTGGCAAGCCCACCTGTGCCGAGGTTCCATCGTGCCCCGGCCCGCGCCATTGCAGCCAGCCTGAGGCAAGCGATTCAGCCCGACCGGGCACAACGGCACTGGTTCCATCAGTACCCTGACACCCGGCCAAGACCAGCATCGCCACTACCAACATCGCGAGTCTGCTCGTTCGGCCCCAAGTCGAAGCTCTATTCATGGCTCCGATTGTAACTAATCGCCATAGCCCTGTTATAATCAGCCGATGATTAACTTTGTCCATGCCCGATCAGGATTTACGCTAATCGAATTGCTAGTGGTGATATCCATCATTGCGCTGCTGATTGGGATTCTCCTGCCCACCCTGGCCAATGCACGCAACGCAGCTCAGGTCTCGGTGTGCCTGTCAAATCAGAGGCAACTTGGAATCGGTGTGCAAACCTACGGAATCGATTTCGACGACCACATCCCGCGGGGACCACACGCGATTCCATCGTTTATTGCGGCTGCTTTCGGCGGCACTGCGGCCGAAGACGAGATCGCCAGTTCCATTATCATGCGCCAGGCTATGCCGGGAACCGAGCCATTTCTAACATCTCATGGATTGACGCTCGACTATTTGAACGATCCAAACAGCATGTATTGCCCTGATGATGACGGCAACGACCCTGTCATCGAACTGGAGAAGCTGCGCACGAAGAGAGTGGAGCCAACTTCGCCAGCATTTAGCTCGTACGTCTACCGCAACCTCGACCAAGCACCTGAAGGCACCCTACACCATATGGGAACAAACGATCTGGGAGAAAGAGCCACCGCCCTCGGCTTCGATTCCAATAGTCTCTGGTCGGTCGCCGAAGGCGGGTTTGACACACCTTTTCCCACCTACCGCACAAATCACGGGACTGATGTGTGCAACATTTTCTACATTGACGGACACGCCCGATCAGTGGAAAACAGCGCCCAACGTTTTTCCCTGTCACTACAAGACTATTACGGGTTCGCCGCCATCGAAGCCGCCTACAACCAAATGCTGCAGGAGGCAGACTCGCTACCGTAAGTAGTCAGGCATGACTACCTCGCCGCCGTCACCGTTCGCCCAATACAGTAGACGTGTTCGAGGCCGCGCACGTACATCCAATCATCAATGAACACCGGCGTCGAACGCAGTGGCTCCAGTTGGTTGCGTGCCACCAAGTGGTACTCGCGCCCTGGTTTGAACACCGCGAACTGGCCACTGAGACTGGCCACGACCAGGTGCCCCGCTGCCATTGAAACGGAGCTGTAGGCGCTGTTGGAGCCACCTAATTCCATATCACGCCAGTACACTAGCTTACCGGTCATGGCATCCAGCACGCTGAGTTTTTCCTCGCGCGAAATTGTATAAACGAGCCCTTCATGTACCACTGGAGAGGCGTAATGCCGGCTGCCACGCACCCGAGTCGTCCAGAGATTCTCCGGCTCGAAGGAAGCACCAACGGTCTCTGGCAGCCGCCAAGCACTGGCGGTGTCTTCGATGCAGAAGACGACATCACCCACGACGATCGGACCATTCCAACTCATCTTGGGCATTTGATCGTACAATACCTGACCGTTGCCTGCTTGCACGATCTGGCCCGCAGGGGTAAAGATCAGCGGCGTAGAGCCGACATGAACCACAGCCGATGTCCCGAAGTGCTCTTTGGAAGCTGTCCGCCACAAGGTCCGTCCGTCTTGCGGGTCCAGCGCAAACAGATCGATGATGGCGACAATTAGTTTTCCGTCAATCAAACGGGGCGAGGCACTATGGCCCCATCTGTGGGTAGGCTTCTGCACGAAACGGGCCCATTGGCGATGGCCGTCACGGTCGTAACAGACGACTACCCCTGTCCCGTAAACCGCCCAAACATGCTGGCCATCACTGATGGCGGTGGCACTGGAATACCCATTATCCCCATGGGTTGGCGGCAACTTAAACGGGT
>CAUZOD010000051.1:0-13218 GCA_963581115.1 Phycisphaerae bacterium
CCAGTCAAGCGGTGTATCGTAACCGTGGGGGCGTGCTTCCTCGTCCAGATCCGGCAGTAAATGCGGAGGATATTGAGCCCGGCTATGAGCATGTGGGTGGCAACTGGTCTATCCGTTCTGCGATTGGAAGTCATATGGAGCCCTATCTGACGCTAGTAGTTTATCGCGTGGACTACGATGGGCTGAGTATCGTCTTCGCTACCGATACAAAGCCATGTAAACCTCCGATCGCGCTGGCTAAAGGAGCGGATATTCTGGTTGTGACCTGCTGGGACCATCAAGACGTGGTCGATCGTGACGACGTAACGAAAGCTATGAGCGGCACGATCAATGTCGCACGGATGGCTCATGATACAGGCGTTGAAAAACTGGTACTGACGCACTTTTGCAGCGGGTTCACCACGCCCAACTCACTGGACCGAGCAAGCAGAGAGATTGCTGAGATCTACAGTGGCGAGGTGATCTTTGGCGAGGAACTCATGGCGTTGGACGTCTGAGTCGCGTTGTCCTTGCATGCCACGACTCAGTGGTACGCCATCGACGCTGACGCAGTGTTACGGGTTTGACTGGGCGATGCTAATAACGCCGATGGCGGTGCACGATCATTCAGGAGTGCCGATCTAGGTCTTGCAATGCAGCCTTGGCTTCGGAGCATTGTTCGGCGTGGGGGTACTTGCCGAGTAACTGTTTATAGGTTGTTCGGGCAAGCTCGGGCTTCTTGGCCCGTTTGTAGTTCTGGGCGAGCATAAGCAGCTCTCGGGCGTGTTCGACGATTTGTCTCTCGTTCAGTTCTGACATGAACACATCATCATTTTCATATCCATCGACGTATTGGGCCGCGATCTGGCCTTGGTCTGAGTTTGCCGCCTGCTTGATCAACCAGCGATAGGCCTTGTAGGCCCGGAAATGCTTGTTGGTTTTCCGATATTTTTCGGCCCGCGCTAGTTTGTTTGCGATGACACCGGGGTGGACTGAAGGCATCTCCGGCTCATCTGCGTTGACCGGTCTCGGCGTAGAATCCATCAGTTTGAGTATCGTGGACAGCCGCTCGGCCCCCTTGGGGTTGCTACTTATCACGTCGTTCAGTTCAGCGCGATCAGGCACCTGAACGTTGATTTTCTTAGCCAGCATGTGCAGGCTGCCACGGAGGCGACGATTATTGAATACCGACTGGGGTAACGACGAGAGTTTTTCCAGAAGAAGAGAGTATTGCGCCTCGTCAATCGCTTGTCTTGCTTCCTGCAGTAGTTCAATAGCACTGTTGTGGTTTTCCTGCGAGATACCGGGTGATCCGGCCTGTTGCGGCGGGTACCGGCGCAGCGCTTCCTCCAATGGCTGTTCCAGCCGACTAGGGGCTCCGGTCCATAGGACGGTCCCATCCGGTGAGAGGAGGAACACTGAGGGGATGCCTCGCACGTTGAACTGGCGCGTCAATGCCCCGTTCCACCCCTTGCCGTCGCAATGCTGCGGCCACTGAATCTGTTCCTTTTCCAGAAATCGGACCAGCTTGGATTTCGTGCGATCGAGACTGATGCCGATGATCTCTACGCCGCGGTCTTGGTGCTTTTCATGCAGTTGTTTCATGTGGGGCATTGCGGCCACGCACGGGCCACACCACGTGGCCCAGAAATCCAGAAGGATGATGCGACCTGCCAGCGCATCCGTGGTGATTTTGCGCCCAGTAATCGTCTGGAAATTGAGGTCGGGTCGTTGCCCCACTTGGATCGCTGTTGCGGGAGAGATGAGCAGAAAAGCCAGAGTGATCGCCCAAAAATTTGCTAAGCGTGTAATCATGTTTCATTTATTGAAAGGGCGCTGCTGCAGACTTTGCTGCAATGACGGAACGTTACCCTTTGACAAGGCAAATGCATCAATCATGGTACCAGACGTCCCACGCAGATGTCTTTGCTACCGATCTGCCAAGTCGACGCGTTTACGGATAGGGCGTATTCGGGAAATCCAGCGGCCGTCTGTTTGGTTCGACCCACACAGTGCCCGCCGCAACCTGATCGTATGCAGCAAATCGCTGCGGAATGGAACCTATCTGAAACTGTCTTTGTCATGTCCACGGCTCAACAGGCTGGCGATCAGCAGCCGGTGGCGCCAGGGTTCTATCCGCAGGTGGATCGGCTGAACATCCGGCACTTCACTCCGAAAGTAGAAGTGCCGCTTTGCGGGCACGTGACATTGGCGTCGGCCCACTTGATTTGGGATTTGGGTATAGCTCTGTTTCATGAGCCAGTGAGTTTCCAGACCGTTACCAGCGAACAATTGACCTGCTATCGCGCTCCAGATGGTTGAATCACCACGGATTTTCCGTCCGATCCCCCACTTGCCGCTGAGGCACCTGTGGGCTTGCTAGCGGCGATTGGCATTAAGCCAATCGCCGCCGCCCGATCTCGTGACTGGCTGATCGAAGTGGCGACAGAGGCCGAACTGCTGAAGGCCAAGCCGACTTCCCCGCTTTGTGCGGATTTGAGCGGGGCCTAATCCTGACCGCTGCCTGTTCCGCCCCAAATACAGATTTTGTCAGCCGTTGCTTCTACCCCGCATTGGGCGTGAACGAAGATCCAGTCACGGGCTCAGCGCACTGTGCTCTGGCCCTGTATTGGCAACGGAGGCTCGGCAAGGACATGTTGGAGGCCCGACAGGTTTCGTCACGGGGAGGACAGTTGCGACTAACCTGCAGCGGCGATCGGGTGGGGATTGCCGGTTGTGCGGTCACCAAGATGCGGGGGGAATGGCTGGTCTAGCTTGGATATTTCGGCAAGGGTTGTTGCGGAGCTGATGGCTGCGCTGCGAAGTCGACTTCACCTTCAAACTGGCCGTCGCCCATAGTAGTCGCGGGGGATCTCTTCGTTGGCTTCTATTGTTGCGCAACGTGCTGACTGTCATGTCATCGTAGTATGCAGCGTTAGGGTTGTTGCTGTGGTTGATGAATCTCATGTCATTGGTAACACAGATCTCGATGCTCGTCGATCCAAAGCACGCGCGGCCCATCTTCTTCGACCCAATCGCCTTCGATCTGGCCGATTACCGTGCCTTTTGGGATAAATGTCCGTGCAAACAGGCCCGTTCCATATATCGTGCTGGCACCGGTTCTAATCATGGTCTCTTCGGCCCTCCTTGGATGCTGTTGTGGCGAGAGTATGCGGGCGATGCCACTGTTTTAGGCAAGGCCTACCACAGGGGGGGACAGGCAGGATAGCAGATAACAATCAGGCGCCAAGCGATTTGAAAGTCAAGACCAGATCCGCACCCCGCCATGTGGTTGTAAATGGGGGGCGGAGATTCAGCGAGGGCCAAGAAGACGGTTGCGGTTCTCGTCGTCGGCGAGTTTGAAGAAGGCATCGATGCCGATAGCGCCTAGGTCTCCGTTGCTGCGGTGGCGAACGCTTACCGTTTTGGCCTGTTCGTCCTTGCCGCCCACGACCAGCATATAGGGGACCTGGTCTTCCTGGGCCATCTTGATCTTGGCACCGAGCCGCTCGTTGCCAGTGTCGATCCCCACACGAAAGCCGCGTGTCGTGGCGGCATCCAAGACATGGTTGGCGTAAGAGAGGAACTTGTCACTGATCGGTAATACCCGGATTTGCTGCGGTGCCAGCCACAGAGGGAACGCTCCGTTGAAATGCTCGATGAGCACACCGATGAACCTCTCTAAGCTGCCAAACGGAGCACGGTGGATCATGACCGGACGGTGCGCCCGGTTATCTGACCCGGTGTATTCCAGGTTGAACCGTTCGGGCAACTGGTAATCCACCTGGATAGTGCCGAGCTGCCAAGAGCGGCCGATGACGTCTTTGACGACGAAATCAATCTTCGGGCCATAAAAGGCAGCTTCGCCGGGCTCCTGACTAAATGGTGCGCCGAGACTTTCAGCCGCTTTGATACAGGCCGTTTCGGCTTTGTCCCATTGCTCTGGCTGACCGACATATTTGCGGCTGTCGGGATCGCGCAAGCCCACTCGGACCCGGTAGTCGGTCATCCCCAAGGTGGCGAAGATGATTTTTACTAGGCTCAGGCATCCGTTGATTTCTTCGTCGAGTTGATCTTCGATGACGAACAGGTGGGCGTCGTCCTGGGTCAGTCCACGCACCCGCAGCATCCCACTGATCTCTCCGGATTGCTCCCAGCGGTATACCGCGGCGAACTCCGACAGGCGGATGGGCAGATCGCGATAGCTGCGTTTTTCCGACGCGTAGATCCTCAGGTGCATCGGGCAGCTCATCGGCTTGAGCAGGTAACCATCAATTTCACCATCTTTCATCATGTTAGCCAGCTGGGCACAGCTGCAATTGTCATCGGCCAACGCTTTGATCTGTTCGCGGCTGACCAAGGGCGGGTACTGGCTTTCTTGATAGTACGGGTAATGCCCGCTCGTTCGGTACAGGTCAAGCTTCCCAATGTGTGGTGTAAATACCTGTTCGTATCCTTGGCGATCTAGGTGTTCTGCAATGAAGTTCTGCAACTGCTGACGCACGATTGCGCCGCGAGGCTTCCACAAGATCAGCCCCTGGCCGACCATTTCGTCGATCGCAAACAATCCAAGCTTCTGCCCTACCACACGGTGATCGCGCTTCCGGGCTTCTTCGAGTCGTTCTAGATGTGCATCGAGGTCCGCTTGACTGAAGAATGCGGTTCCATAGATGCGCTGAAATCGATCTGAAGCGATGTCGCCTCGCCAATGGCTAGTGGCGACGGACATGATCTTGAAGGCGCCGATTCGACCGGTGGATGGGATGTGGGGCCCCGCGCATAGATCTTCCCAGCAGCGGACACGTGGTGCGGTCATGTTCTGGCACCAGGCGTCCCCATCTTCGGGGTTCAATTTTCCAGTCAGATACCAGGAAAGTGTCTCGCTGCCGCTCTGCAACGCACGGGTTGCGTTGTCGATCTTGTATTTATTGCCTTCATCGGAGAGCTTGGCCATTCCCGTGTCGCGGTCGAGGTCGTAGCGAGTGAAAGGCCGGTCCTCTTTGATGATTTTTTGCATCTCCGATTCGATTTTGGGGAAATCATCCGTGGAGATAGGTGATTTAAGGCGGAGGTCGTAATAAAAGCCTTGACCGGCCGGTGGTCCGTAGGCGAGCTGGGTTTCTGGCCACAACTGTTGGACCGCTTCGGCCATCACGTGGGCACACGAGTGCCGCAGCAGGTGCATTGCCTCGGGATCGGGTTCGCCCTTGGCCTGGGTTTTCTTGTCAAGCTTTGGGGCGGTGACGATGGCCAAGTGCGCGTCTTGGCCGATCGGGCGATTCAGATCGATCAGTTGGCCATCGACCTTGGCTCCGAGGGCAGCCTTGGCAAGGCCAGGGCCAATATCAGCGGCAACCTGACCGGGGGTGGTGGGTTTGTCGTACAGTTTGACGTTGCCATCTGGGAGAGTGATTTTCATGGTTGGTTGGAGAATCTGAGCTAAAAATCAGCAATCTTAACTAACGATTCTTGTTCTGGGTGCGACATCTCGGCGGGTCCCGGTGGTGGTTGGCCCGCGCAGAGCATACGAAAAACATCGAAGCGAGGCAGGAATGGCGACGGCATCTGCCCATTCTGGCGGTCGCGCTGCCGCCTATTCGAAGCTTCTGGCCCGCGGAAGATCGCAACTTGAGCGGCTCTGCGAACCGCCTTAGTGAGACTCCTGACTGGCAGTTATAGCCATAATTTTGTTTCCGTTTCAAGGTTTTGAGGAGTAAAATATAGTAGCGGCAAGCTGGGAGATCTTTGCAGGATGGGCGCAGGACGCCTGTGACCCACGAAGTTTGCGAAATGATTCAATTCAACCAATTGTGCATTGTCAGTTTGGCGATCGTGGCGATGTCGGCTCAGGCCCGAGCGGTTCAGACGATACAAATGAACCAGGTGCTCAATGGCGCGATAGACCAGCCGCGCCTATTTGCCGTGGTACGCCCCGGGCCGGAACTGCCGCCGCTTAACGCCCCAGGCTTGGGGCCGCCCTTCGATTCCGGTGTGACTTACAGTATCGAAGGTTTTGCGGATACCGGTGCTGGGACCGTGCTGACGGGGTCAAACACTGCTTCGACGTTTGATATCGCACTAGATCCAGGTGTCATGTTCACGGACGTGGGTGTGGCTGGAACAGATCAATTCGCGGTTTCACAAGACGTCGTGTTCCAGCTGACGCACTTTGATTCAGACCTGGCCGGACGCTTGGACAACTTGGCGACGATTGATCAAGTCTACAATCAAGTTTTCGTGGGCGTCCGTTCAGCCGTTGGTCCGCGTCCAGAAGACCCCCTACTGACTTCGGCGGATCCCCTCGAGCAAATCATAGCCGGGCTAAGTGAATTCAACGTCTTTGGCACCCCTTTAATGAAGGGCAAGAGTCTGGTGATGTATAGCGGCGAGATCAATGATGCGGCGGGGAACGGTGAATTTAAGGCGTTCGGCGATCTTTTGAGCAGTATCGGTGGAGATTCGTTGCCCGAGTTGAAGAGCTATCTGTACGATTCGCCAAATGCAGTAAACCCTCGCCCGCCGATGGTTGGGCCTGGATTTCCCGTTTATGATGTGATCCTCAAGACGTCTTACGCATCCTTCGATGATTTTACCATTACGTCCGGCGGTGACCCACCCTCTTTGTCGCACAATCCCTTTATCGGTGCCGATCCGGTGACGGATTTGAATGGCGGCTCTACTCCCGGTGCGCCGTTGCCGGGGGTTCGAGTTACCCAAAATGGCACGACCACGGAGGGCAGCTGGCTGGCAGACACCGGAGCGGCTGCCACAATCTGGTCACAGCAGCAAGCCCTCGGGCATGGGATCGCTTATTCCAGCGTTGAAGGTGAAGGTCTCGGGGGAGACAATCCGACGCTCATTGGCGTTGATTTAGACGATCAATTCACGCTAACGCTCGGAGGAGTCGGAGGCGAACTCAAGGTGGCCGGGTTCTTTGTGGAGGAGTTGATCCTACCGGCGTTTCGCCCCGATGGCGATGGGGGCGAACAGCGGGTGGATCTTCGTTTTGCCGATGCGCCGATTCTGGTTGCCGATATTGATATCACGCATCCTGTGACACAGCAGAAGATCATCCTGGATGGGGTTCTCGGCGTTAATTTTTTCTTCCCCACAATATTTCTTGACGGCGATCTATTTGATGATCCGTTTGCAGTATTGGCTATTCTTGATTCCCCCATGATTACGGGGAATTTTGATTTTGTTGTATTCGACGAGCCGACCGGACAATTCCTGATGAGCTTCAATCCTGCCGTGATCGTTCAGGTACTGCAAGGTGATACAAACAACGACGGATTGGTGACAGGTGGGGATTTGATCGCAGTGCAGCAGAATTTCGGCAATGATTACACAAATGGAGCATGTGACGGCATGGGACTGGGCGACGCCAACGACGACTGCCTAGTCACCGGGGCGGATTTGATTGCGGTGCAGCAGAATTTCGGCGACACGCTGGTTCCGGCTCCAGTGCCGGAACCAACAACGGGGCTGCTTCTGGCGTGCATCGGGCTGTGGCTTCTTCTTCAGTGGGGTGGCCAGTCTCGGGGCGTCTGACCCGGCTGTCCGGTCTTCAGCGTAAACTTTACCGATGACCAGATTGCTTAATGTTGGCGAGATTGGTATTGCACGGGAAGAACTACCACCATTCGATCGTGGCCCGATCGATGTTCGAGCATGGTTTGGCCCGGCAGTGGCGAACCAGCCTCTGGATCTGGAGATTGGTTCGGGCAAGGGAACTTTTCTCGTCCAGGAGGCGTTACGGACGCCGGCGGTGAATCACATTGGGATCGAATGGGCCCGGGCGTACTGGCGGCACGCGGCGGACCGTTGTCGCCGGCGCGGTCTGCGAAATGTACGCCTCGTTCAGGTTGAAGCGGCGATGTTCGTTCGTTGTTACGTGGCAGATGCAGTATTTCGGCAGGTGCACGTCTATTTTCCTGATCCATGGCCCAAAACACGGCATCACAAGCGACGTCTGATCCAAGAGCCGTTTCTACGGCAACTGCATCGGATTCTGGAACCGGCCGGACTGGTGCGTCTGGCGACCGACCACGATTTGTATTTTTCCTGGATGCAGGGACACGCCGCCCGGACGCACCACCTATTTGAGATGTTGCCCTTTGCCCCCCTTGAGTCCGCAGGTGACGACGAACTTGTCGGAACCAATTTTGAACGAAAATACCGCCGACAGGGTCGACCCTTTTACGCGATGCTACTGCGGAAGCGATCTCGGGGCACCATAAAGGCTACGGAGGCCACATGGAATATTTCGGGTCCAATTGCTCGTCCGGTCGATGAGATCCTCGACCGCTCCAGCTTGTGATGATACGGCAACGGGGACTGGTTATGATTGATGTAGTATCTGATTACCCATGCTACGGAGAGATCCCCATGTTCAATCGAACCCCTCACACCCTCGTGCCGACCGGCTTGGTGCTGGCCGGGTTGTCAATCGGAGTAATGGCCGGGTGCGCTCAGAATCAGCCGTTTGAATCCATGGTGGATCAGGTGGTGTCTGAAGATAGACCACTGGCCGAACCGGTAGCGCTGTTTGCCCAGAGTTACGGAGGCGATGCAGGGCTGGCCGAGGGCAAGGTGTACTTGGTCAGTACCGAGACAGAACTTGAAGCTCTTGGAACTGAAACGATCGCAGCCAATCACGACGTAGATTTTAGGACCCAGGACTTGGTCATCCTGGCACTCGGAGAGCAGCCGAACACAGGATATTGGACCCAGATTACGGCGATACAGCTAGAAGGCACTAACCTGCAGGTTCAGGCTACCGCTAACCAGCCCGGCCCAGACGATATTGTCGTGCAGGAGCTGACCTATCCCTATTGCGCGGCAAAGATTTCAAAGACTGGTGCCCACACAGTACAATCTGATGTGACTTCCGTACATGGGCAGGCCAAGCCTAACTGACCGCCTACGGGGCACGGTTGCGTCCGAGAATATCTCTGTCGATGGAAGCAGATGCTACCGGGCCGATGATCGTTCTATGAATGTGTTCCGCTCGATGGGATATGTCGGGAGGAGGGCCAGAACGAGCGGGAGGGGTATACGAGTACTTCTATTGTGCGCTGCACTACCGGTCCATTGGCCGGAGCGGCCCGACTGCGCAGCTTTCGTCTGCTTCAGGCGTTGTGTCGTCGATTTGAAGTGGGCCTAGTTTGTACCAGCGACGAACCGATCTACAGCAACCAGCGAGCTGCCTTGGAAGAACTGACCGGTGGCCAGACATTGATCCATCGCGTGTATGGCCCGGTAAACCGCTTGCGGCAGGTTGCAGCGATGGGTCGTGCCAAATCTATGGCAGCAGCGATGCGATTTCGCCCCGTCTTGGCCCGTGAGATTTCCTTCTGGCACAACCACCAGCCATTTGATGTAGTCTTGACTGTTGGTTGCACCATGTTGCCTTACGCTAGGATCCTGGCTCATCCGGGGTGCCGACAGCCGGCGGTGAAGCGTCCGCCGGCCCGACACCTACTGGATGTGAGTAGCCGCGATGCAATCCGGTGGTATGAGTACGCAGCGCGGGCCCGGCCGCCACGGCGATGGATTTGTGCAGCTGAGGCACGTCGATTAGGTCGCATCGAGACGGGCAATGCGGACCTGTTTGATGCGGTATTGTTTTACAGTGAGGCGGCGAAAATGGTTTGCCACCGTCTTGGTGCCCGTTCACAAAGTGCGGTGGTTGTGCCCAATGGCGTGGATCTGGATACGGTTACACCGTCGCCTCTCGGAGATGATCGGACCATCCTGTGTTTGGGACCTGCTCGGGAACGCCCGGATTTATGTGGGCCGCGGTGGTTTGCGGATTTTGTATTACCGTTGTTGCAATACCGCGTACCGCGTGCCCGACTCACAATGGTGGTGGATACTTCCGATGCGGGCACAAGAGATCTTGCCTGTCGTCTGGGTGTTCACGTGGTGGACGACGGTTCAGATGTACGCTCATATCTACATCAAGCGGCACTGTTTGGTTGCCCCACAGGCCGATACATTAGGAGTTCAGCAGCGAATTCTGGAAGCGATGGCATGCGCCAAGGCGGTTGCGTGCGGTCCGCATGTCGCGATCGGTTTGAAGGCCATGGACGGCCAGGACTTGCTTGCCGCCCCTCTGGACAATCCGGGTCGATTCGCCCGGCAGGTGTACCGCGTGCTTGCTCGCGTGCACCGTCGCAAGCAAATCGCAGTCCATGCCCGCCGATTCATCGAGCGATCCCACACATGGGACCGGACATTTGATCCAGTAGTAGAACTGGTGGACAGCGGTGTGTCTCCATCGCGATACAGTTGGGCGGCGTAATCGGGAACAGCCGTTTCTATCGGCCCACTTAGCGTGGGCGGCGTTCTTTGCGCCAACCTAGCGGTTCGAGTAGATCCTCACCAAGCAGATCCTGTCGCCAGCCGCTTACAAGTGGGTATCCATCTATGGGTTGTCCGCTCATTGCAGCACGGGCCAGTCGGGTGAGTTTCTTACGACTCGTAATTACCGCCGGGTGTATTTGTCGTTCGGCACAACGTTGGCGAACGATCTTAAGTAACTGATCGACAATGTCGCGAGTTTCTTTTGTGATGGGCCCCAGTGATCCGCCGGCACTGGGTGGGATGGGCTGAGTCATTGCGAAGTGGATGGCCTCAACTACGGCTTGGCCGCAGTCCTGCTTAATCACTTGCGGGATGCCTTGCCGTTTTTGGAACTGTTGTATCGTTGCGGGGGGCCGTCGTGCAAGGTCGACGAGATACTCATCTTTCAACAGCGTGCGTGCTGGAATGTTACGATGACGAGCTTCGCCATCCCGCCAATGGATCAGACTCAGGAGTACGGCTCGTTTTCGGGAGCTGAGGGTTCCGGCGCCACGTGTCCGATCTCGCTGTGTCGATGCATCGAACTGATACAGGCGTATGTCGGACAACTCTTCATACGCACAGTTCGCCCACATGGTGTTTCCTAGTCCGTCTAGTTTGTCGGCAAGCATCGCATGCAGAAGCAGCAAATATCGGACGTCATTGGCGGCATAATACCTCTGAGCGTCGGAAAGCGGTCGTTCGTTCCAATTACTGAATTTAGTACCATGTCCAAGCTCGGCCCCAATGATTGATTTCACTAGCGTTGGAAGTGCCGCTGGATAGTCAAAACCGGCGAAAGCGGCAGCGATCTGAGTATCGAACACGTGGCGAGGCGGCTGATTCAGTTGGCGAGCGGCCGGCTCGAAATCCTGACGCCCAGCGTGGACGACCTTTTCAATGCGTTCATCGATCAAGAGGGTCCAGAACGGTGTCAGATCGAGTCCGGCTAGAGTGTCGATCAGCACGAGGTCCTGCGTCGTAGCGACTTGGAGCAGGCAAAATTGCGGTTCGTAGCTGTTTTCCCCGATGAACTCAGCGTCGTAGGCGAAACGTCCGGCCGATTGGAGTGCGCCGACGAGCGTATGTAGGTCTGGCTGTTCGGTGATTAGGTTCGGGGCGCTTTTCGGCACCATTTTATGCTCTAACACCGGTACCAGAGGCGACTTAATTGCGATGGCATGTATCTGGCGATGGCTCTTCGCTCGATGCGAACTGCGGTATCTCTTCCACTGTGTCTGACCGGATCCTGTACTTTTCTTCTTCCCCATCGATGGGCGCCCCCGTGATGGATTGATCGGTGCCCATCATAGACCTTCCCCGGATAAAATGAGCAGATCGATCCGGAAAGAAGGACATCCCCTGCCTCAGCCGGTGGACGCCTGCGTCGCGCGTTGGAACGGGAACGACCGCTGTAAATGGTCGGGGCCATCAATGCCATGTGTGCCCTGCTCGCCGAGCGGGCGGGTTTTGGCGGGATCTGTCTCTCGGGCGCTGCGGCGGCTAATGCCTCACACGGTCTGCCGGATCTGGGCCTGACAGAATTGAAACATGTACTCGAAGACGCCCGTCGTATCGTTGCGGTTACCTCGGTTCCGCTGCTGGTCGATGCGGACACCGGCTGGGGCGATCATGAAACGATCAGCGAGGCTGCTTCCCGGCTCTCCGAAGTGGGCGCCGCGGGACTGCATCTGGAGGACCAGATTGATACGAAGCGATGCGGGCATCGGCCCGGCAAGCGACTGGTATCGACAGCACAGATGCAACGCCGGATTGAAACTGCAGTAAAGGCACGCATCGATCAAGAATTCGTGATCATGGCGCGAACCGACGTGGTGATGGTGGAGGGTCTCGATGCCGCCATCAATCGAGCTCGTCACTACTTGGAAGCTGGGGCTGAGATGATCTTCGCGGAAGATCCGACTAACGCGGACGATTTTCGACGATTCGCCGACGCGCTGGAGGCGCCTGTGCTCGAGAACATGACCGAGTTCAGCCGCACGCCGTTATTGACGCTGGAGCAACTACGTACTCTCGGAGTGGACATCGCGCTGTATCCACTTTCGGCGTTTCGTGTCATGAATCATGCGGCGTCGAGACGGAACACAGCGGGCGTTGCTCGACCAGATGCAGACGCGAGACCAGTTGTACGAGGTGCTGGACTACTATGCGTATGAACAGAAAATTGATCAAATCCTCCAACGAGAAACCGGTCATGACCAAGGGTAAGGCCAGCGTGACACTATCAGGCGTGTCTGCAGGTCAGACCGCGATCTGTACCGTTAGCCAGGAGGGCGATGGGATCTTCTGCCGTGGGTACGCGATCGAAGATCTTGCGGAGTCGGCTGGCTTCGAAGAGGTAACGTGCCTCCTAGTTCGGGGGCGGTTGCCAACACATTCTGAGCTCAACGGATATCGAGATCCGTTGCGATCGATGCGTGGGTTGCCCGCCCCCTTGATGGCTGTGCTTGAGCAACTCCATGGTCATAGCCATCCGATGGACGTACTTCGTACGGGCTGCTCTGTGCTAGGCTGCCTCAAGCTTGAGCGGCCGTCAGAGGCCGAAGACGTGATCGATCGACTGCTGGGATCGTTGCCGTCGATGCTGTGTTTTTGGCATCACTTTCATCGCCACGGGATCCGGATCGATCCGCTGACGGAGGAAGATTCCCTAGCTGGGCATTTTCTGCGGCTGCTGCACGGCGAAGCGCTCGATCCTCTGTTTCGCGATGCGATGGATGCCTCGTTGATTCTCTACGCCGAGCACGGGTTCAACGCATCGACATTTGCAGCGAGGGTCACCTGCGCAACCGGCAGCGATATGTAGTCTGCGATTACCGCGGCGATCGGTACGTTACGCGGCTCGTTGCACAGTGGCGCCAATGAGGCGGC
>CAUZOD010000052.1:0-13138 GCA_963581115.1 Phycisphaerae bacterium
TTTGGTCCCACAGTTGTTTCAACAAGTGTTCCATCGGACGATGGAATCGTTGCATGGCATTGTATCACGTGGCATAGTCTTGCAAAAAGACTTGTGAGAGCTTGATTTGCGCGACAGGTCTCCATGCCGATATCCCTCTTGCTTTTTGCACGGCCTTGCAGCATGTTGCACGCTCTGGCGTGCGCACTGCTGACGGTCTAACTTTGCGATTCCATCCGTTCCCGTTGCACTAGAGGCTGCAGATGATCTAATCCATAGGATCTTCTCGATGGCCTGAGAAGTATCACTTAGGCCTAGAACCGTGTAGTGCTTTTGCGTTGTGCGATAGTCGCTGTGTCGCATGAGCTTTTGGGCGATCTGGGGTGGGAACCCCCTGTCGGGCTAGATTGGTCCCCAGTGTTGTTCTAAGAGCGTGTAGATCAACCACCCGGCCCTCTCAGGATCCTCACAGACGATCCGTATCTTGGGCCATCTCTGCTTACCGTTACCTATCATCACTGGCTTGCCTTCATTGTCAGTGGCTACTTCCTCTGTTTGTAGAACTTGGCCAACTTCCACTGATAATCTGCATGATAGCGTGAATCAGGAGATTTCAGAAGAAGAGCGACAAATAGAAATCTGCATTTTTAATCTGAAAGGTGGATACGTATGGCACAAGCTGGTTACGACTTCTTTACCACTGAAGCCTACTGCGGAGAGGATCGAAAATGCCGTATCTGTGGGTCCGATTGCCTCCTGGCACAAGACATGTTTGGACCCACTGGAGTTGTCTCTGCCATGGCAAATGGATTTGCTTATCACGATGAGTTCATGTGTCCCCATACCGATAAAGCATGGCATAAGCAGGCATTGAAGCTCGCTGTTGCCCTCGATAAAAACCCTAGCACGCGTATCGCCGAGTTTATGAAAGCAGATCTTGAGGATCTTCTACACAAGAATTTGTGCTAGAACCTGCGAAGAGAATTGATAGATATCTGGTCAGGAATACAACACCATCCTATCTGAGACTGGGCCTGGGGAACCGCATCTGCGGGCATAACATTCAAGGTCAGATTACCAAAAGCGTGGCTGCTCAGGTTACCGCTGATCACCGGAGGCGCACAAAAAAGCCCCGCCATTTCTGGCGGGGCATTTCGGTATTGGATTGGCTGGGTCGGGATTCAGAAGTTGACATTCACATCAAAATTGGAAGCAACCAGGCGGGCTTTCGTCAAAGGGACGTAGGGATTGTCGCTGATCTTCGTCACGGTCAACGGTTCAAGACCGATCACATTGATCACGGGAGACCGCCCGGAGGCAACCCCATCCTCGGGTACGCGCAGGAGGTGACCGCTCCAGTTCGCAATGTAGGCGCCTGGTTCGTTGATGCCCTCAAAGGGGATCACGCTGCCAGAATTCTGCGACTCGGTATTTTGACGAGTTTGTGTTTGCTGACTCATTTTTTGTTTCCTTATCTCGTTAGATATATTGGACGGATAGCACTTTATGATTGGCCAGACTACACTGGACAGCCACTTTACTTGTATCGCACGCGTGTTAGTTCTCTATTCGGCAAATTCCCTTTAATTGTTGAGTTCGGATAGTTATCGGAATGCTGAATCTGGAAATGACAACCACTGTCCCATCCAAACCCACTCCTTGTCCGGACGTTAATTGAACGCCACATGCCAATCACTCTCAGAGAAGGGTGTTACAGGAATAAGCAGGCGGTCTGTCTGACCTAATCTCTGGCTCTGAGGCTGTGTGATGCTGTATCTGAATTTGTGCACGTAGCGGCGGATACAGGAACACCCCTGCAACCATTACGAAAGCGAACATCCAGATGCTTTTGTGAATATTCATCATTTCAAAAGTCCATCTTGGGGTAATTACCATGTCAACTAAAGTGAACCGGTAAGGTACTTAGCACCACAATATGCTTAGGCGTCCCTGTATTTTAGCGCGAGGTTGCACCCAGTCCGGCTACACGACGTTTCTTTGATGTAATGTGCGATCCGGTGGCCTTCACCGGGGCCATGCTGATGCCATTCGTCGCAGTAGCCGCACCAGGTCCGCCAAGTGGGTCACACCATTGGCGGTGAACTCCTTTGCGCCCAGTGTTGGTGCACCTAGACCAAGAAGGTTGCAGGTTGCTCACGGGGTGGGATTGGATAGACTGGGGCCGTCCTAATTAGTTGCTGCAAAAGGGGATGGGACCACTGATCGCGAGCATAGACACTTCCGAACAAACCATACACCACAAGTTCAAGGATGACACCCAGCTCTTCTCGCTGGTCTGCCGCGCCCGCGATCAATTCGGTGTCGATCAGGCGAAGCGAGTGCTCTATTACGAAGGCGTGGAGCAGTATGCCACTATCGATCCCACCTCCAAGCAATGTTGCACCGCCCTGTTCCTGCCCGACCAACGGTGCGCTGGCATTCGTAACCAATCTTTCCCCAGACAAGCAGACGGTGGAAATGAATTTCAACCTGGATGAGTTGGGCCTGTCCAGTGGCAACCTTGAGGTGCTGGACACCATGTATAACCGCATACAATCCATGGGCTCGAACGGGCGCATCACCCTGAACCTGGAATCGGAACGGCGGACTTATTTGTGGCTCAAACCAATTCCTTGACCAAGCTTGAGGAGTAGACACGATGTCAGTTTTCAGGCGGTTGCTCGTGATCCCGTGCCTTTGCATGTTAGCCGGCGCGGTATGGGCGGCAGAGCCGCCGGGTCTCTTGGCCGAATGGACGTTTGACGAAGGCGACGGACCGGTTGCTCGCGATTCCAGCGGCAATGGTCGTGATGCAAGGGTGTTCGGAGCGACGTGGGTCAAGCAAGGGAATGGCTTTGCCCTCAGCCTGGGCGGACCGGACGCGCATGTGGATTGCGGCCAGAACCAGGCCCTCGGCGTGACCGGACCGGTGACGGTGGAGGCATGGATCAAGCCGATAGGCAAGCCGCGCAGCGACGCCCATCTGTTGGGTATGGGCATGAGCGCGTACGGGATGACGCAATGCGGTGACATGCTCTGCTGGTACGTGGGCCACGGCAAAGCGTCAAGTAGTTGGCTCGGGGTGAAACTGACGGCGGGCGAATGGAGCCACGTGGCCGCCACATACGACAATCAGCAGATGCGTGTATGGGTGAATGGGCGGGAAGCTGCAAGCCGAAAAACCGAGGTCGAGACTTACCCACTCGACGGCCCATTCCAGATGAGTTTAAAAGCCCGGCCCGGCATCGCCAAGTTCAGGGGAGTGTTGGACAACGTGCGTGTTTACAATCGCGCCCTCACAAGGAACGATGTGCTCGCACGCCTCAGAACCGAAGGTGCCGCCTACGGAATTGAGGTCTACGCGACCGATGACGCTGCCCTGCATGCGGGCACGCGTTTCTTCAAATCGCACCCAAATCAGATTGATCTTGTGGAGCAGGGCGACAGCATTCTCTTTGCGAATCGGCAGATCGGTCTCGCATTCCAGAAGTCCGATCGCGGATTCGAACTCTATCGTCTCTACGGCGTCGCCGATGATCAGGATTTTCTGACCGGCGGCGTGACCATCGGTTATCGTGACCTCTTCAAGGTCGTTATGACCCTTGATCCAAAACGGATTGGCAGGGATGACAGAGGGAAGACCAAGGGGGCGCTCATGGGGATAATCCATGAGATGGCTGGCAACTCCTTCCCCGTCGGATCAAAACACTGTAAATCCGTATCATGGCGGAAAGAAGATACAGCAGCAGGGACCGTGCTGCATCTGGAGTGGAAAGGAATTGACGTTCGCGAGGATAAGGGCGTTATAGACGTGGAGGCCACGGTGAGATTGCGCGCCGGAGACCCGCTCTCATACTGGCGCATCAACATAATGAACCGCGGCTCGACCTACGGCATTGAGCGCGTGCGCTTTCCAAATCTCAATCTGGCGCCTATCGGAAATGTGGATGACAACCGGTTTGTCTATCCCAAGCACCGCGGCGGCTTGGCGAATCCCTTCAAATATGTGACCGGTTTCGGAAGCCACATTCATACCGACGGCGCATATTATCCGCATACTTTCAACATGCAGTTCCAGGCGCTTTACAACAAGGAAAACGGTAAAGGAATCTATCTGGGAACCCGTGATCCAACCCCGAATTTCATGAACGTCCAGATTATAAATACTCGGTCCGAGTTGGCGTGGCGACCCGGTCACTTCCCGCCCAACATCACATTCGCTGCAGAAGATTACTCACTTCCCTACGATTGCGTGGCAGGACCGTTCCGGGGCGACTGGTACGATGCTTGCCAGATTTATCGCGAATGGGCGATCAGGCAGACATGGTGCCGGAAGGGACCACTTTCCACCCGCAAGGAGGTGCCTGAATGGTACAAGGAATCGCCGCTGTTTTTATATACCAACCTCGCAGATTCTGCCACAGGCACGCATTCAGTGACAAAGAACCTGCTCATTGCTGCGGATAATGTCCGTGAATGGCTGGACTTTACCGGCATGCGCCTGCCATGTGATTTGCGCGACTGGAAAGAGGCTCATTACGATCTCAGCACCTATAGCGTTCCCTTCAATACTCACAGGCCGTACACGCAGGGGAGATGGGCGGGAGAAGGTTTTGCGGTCACAAATTCTCACGATGGCAACTATCCGAAGATACCCGCCATATCCACCCTCTCTGCAGAGTGCAAGAAGTTGCGTGCAGACGGCGGGATGATGATCCCGTACCTAGCCCTTGAGATATTTGACCAGGGACCAAGCGAGAACTCGCCGTACGCGGCCGAAGCCAAGCCCAATGTCTCTCGCGACCTTTTCGGTGCAATGCGCACGTGGGGAAGAGAGACATCCTGGCAACCTTGCGGTTGGACCCAGTGGTGGCGTGATCGGTTGACAGAGACCTGCCTCCTGATGCTGGATCGCGAGAACGTGGGCGGATTCTACCTGGATGTAATGCAGGGCACCAGCCTGCCCTGCTACTGGACGCCGCACGGTCATAGCGCTGCCGGCGGAAGCTCTATGGCCGAGGCCATGCACGGGCTGTGTGAACAAATCTACGATGCGATCAAGGCCGCAGATCCCGAGGCAATCACCACCGGAGAGAATCCGGCAGAAAATATGATTGATGTGATCGATGGTATGCTGCATCTCACCTTGTCGGGCGAAACCCAGGCGCCCATACTTGCTGCGGTCTACCAGGATTACATTTCACGATACGGGCTCGAAATGTCCGTTGACCGTCGCGGGGACGACTTCTTTATGGAGTGTGCATCGCTGTTCACAGCGGGAGCACAAATCGGGAGGCTTCGTGTACGGCCGAGAAGTGCGACCCTCTCGTTCCAGAATCCTGAACACAAAGAGATGATTACCTTCCTGGGTCGCCTAGTGGGCTATTACAAGAATGAAACAACCAGGAAATTCCTGGCGTATGGGCAGCTTATGCGGCCACTGGAATTTGCCAAACCGTCACCTATGCCCATGCTGCCATACACAGACCCGTATAGCGAAGGCAAGTCATATTTCCCATCGCTGATGTCAGGCGTGTTCCGTACTGATGACGGGGGAATGGGCGTCTTCGTGGTCAACGCCAGCACACAAGATCTGAAGTTTCAGGCAAACATGGATTTGACTCGCTACAAAATGTCTGCGAACACAATTGTGGTTGTGGATTCCATCGACTCTGACGGCACGTCCAAGAATGTAATCAGCAATGCCAAAGGCAAGGTCACCCTAGAAAAAACTCTGCCGGGCCATGGCATAACTGCATACCTTGTTCAGCCTGCGGGTGAATACCAGGCGTATTCTGACTGACACGGGAAGGGGGCAGTTCAGATCTGATTATTTCCGCATGCAAACTCCTTATAATAATTGATTTATGACTATTTTTATATGTATCCATCAGATATAATCGAGCCAACATCACTATCCCATAAAGCATCTCACCGAAGAGAAGGACAACCTATTTCTCTTCTTCGCTCTGTGGCGGTGGATTGTTACCAATACCTTCGCGAGCTGCCCCTTCCCGCCACTCCTCATAGCTCTTCTTGATCCTGCTCCCAAGTTTGCTGTCTGGATTAAGTTCTACCACTCGACAGGCCCAACATCGCCTACAGCTGTGCGATGGTGGCGCCAGCCAGATCTTTAATCTTGTCCACGATGATGAAGCGGTGATGCAATGCCGCCACCGCATCGGTGCTGATGCCCAAGAATCCGATCTGCACACCATGAGACTTCTCGATGTGCTCGCAAAGATCCCTGACATCCCATGCCGTCCCCGACTCGCCGTCGCTGAAGACCAGTACGAGTCGCCTGTTCGCCTCTCGCCCAAGTACGGCACGAGTGGCCACGATTATCGACTCCCCGATGGGAGTGCCGCCGGGGCAGTGCTGGCCGCACATCTTACGGCTGGCCAACTGGAATGACTCGTTCCAGTCCTTTGTGACTGTGTATCGTACGCCGCTTTCCCGCACTCCGACGCCAGATGCGCCCTCAAAGGCGATGGATCGGCGCCCGATGAACTTCATAACGAAGCTCTGGTGCCCTACCGACTCAAGGGCTTGCACGAATACACCCGCAGCCAAAGTGGCTTGGCGGATCTTCTTCCTATGCTCCATTGAGTTGGAGCCGTCCTGGCGGTGACCACCCGAACACCATCATGCTAACACCCACCAGGCGATTGACGAACTCCATAAGATTGGCCCGGAAGCTTCATTGGGTTGTTATCTGGCCTGAAGTGACAAGTCATACCGAGCAAAGAGATCGCCTAGGTTCCGTATCAAATCCGGTGTCGAATCGACAATCTCATCAATGATTTTGCGGATATGGCTTGTGACAGCGTCTGGGTTCGTATCGTGATCTGGAACTGCTTCAGAAATATCAAGTAATGGTGTCGCTTCGGCACCACAAGCCTGCGTGAATATCGGCGCCTCAACACCGAAACACGCCTTTAGATGGTTCCGATGGTTAGAACTCATTGCAATCACGAGATTGGCGTCTTCAAGAATCTCGTTAGTCAGCGTTCGACGAATATGTTTATCAACGGACAATCCCTTCTCTTCAAGATAATCGCGGACTTCAGGTCACGCCGCCGTCGAGGAGTCTTCAGTTCCTGTAGAAGATACCAGGATATCCGATTGAACACCCAGTGATGAGCGCAGAGCAAGCTCTGCTGCCAAGCTACGAAACACGTTTCCGGTACAAACAAAGCGAATCCATTTCATCGAAGTGTTAGATCAGATAACTTGTTATTTGCCTTTCCAATGGCGGAACCGAATCCTGCAGTTTTCTGCAAGTAAACACGCCACGCACCGAGTAAACCTTACTGCCGGCTGCTCAAGCGATTATATCCGTAAACAGGGGTAGATCCATGGTGTGCATACCTGTGAGATTCCGCAGGATAACGCCCCTAGAGGGCGTCTCCCCCCCCTCTCCCGGTGGCCTGCCCCCTGAAAACTAGTCCAGATCTTATGCGAGAATGCAGGGATCACGAACGCATTCCGGAAAGGGTGTGGACATGGCCAAGAAGAGGTATCGAGATGAAGGTAGCCGTAGCGAGTGAAAGTCTGAGATGTGTCCGCCGTCGTCACGGTATGTGATGTCTGTGGCGGCCAAGTTGGCCCGAAACATCTTCGCCGTCTTGTCAGGCATCGTGTCAAAGACAGGCTCATCACCGGCCTAGTCCGCAATCTCGGCCACGGTCACGTGGCCCGCGCGACCCCATGCTAGGGCGTGCTGCACGGCAGTCAACAACGACAACACGATGATGATACTTATCAGTCGCGTCATCTGCCAGACGATGGTAACAGAGCTAACTCAACTACCTAGCCAGCGTGGATGAAATTGTGTCGTGATGACCGGAGCGGCTGCCGCGAGTCGGTGACCCTACGGAGAGATGGCTTTCATGATTTCGCGTGACCGTTTCTGACCTTCTGCGATCTGCGCAGGGGTCATGTTCTTTTTGGTATGGTCGCGTAACTCGGCGGTCTTCTTCCGACCATTCGCGACTGCTATATTGAACCGCGCATAAGCCTCTACGTCGTCTTCGATCACATCCTCGCCTTTGTCGTATGAGGCCGAGGTTGAACATCGCCCTTACATCTCCCAACTGAGCTGCCTTTCTCCACCACTTGACGGTTTCCTTGTCGTCTTCAATCACGCCCTCGCCGTTGGCGTACATGACGCCGAGGTCCTTCATCGCCTTCGCATTTCCTCGCTCAGCAGCCTTGCGAAACCCCCTGATGGGTTCATATTGGCCTAATCCGCATGGCTCGCATTTTCTTTGTGTAGTCAAAATGCTAGTGGGCTTGTCGTAACCGTTCTCTGATGAAGAAGGGATTGAAACGAGACAGTCTTCACGCTGGACAAACCGCGAGCCTAGAGCCCCATGTTCTGGTAGCTAGTGGCGATTTTCTCTATGGCCAGCACGAATGCTGCTGTGCGCAGATCCTCCACCGCGTCTTGCTCAAGATAAATTTGGCGGATCTGGTTGTAGGCTACGCGCATGGTGTCATCCAAACCGGATCGCACGAGATCCAGTTCATCGGCGCCCTGCACAAGCCGTTGCTTGATGCTTTCTGAAAGTGAATTGTCGGTTGCTTCCTCTAATGCATCGACCAGTGCCCTGCCCTTCGCCTCCTCGTACCGCCGTGCCATTCGGCCAAAACGAATATGTGAAAGGTTCTTGATCCACTCAAAATACGAGACCGTTACGCCGCCGGCATTAAGATAAGCATCAGGAATGATGACCACGCCCTTTTGTCTCAAAACCTGATCAGCCGAATAAGTCACCGGACCATTGGCTGCCTCGGCAATGACGTGCGTCTGGATTCGCTCGGCATTCTCGCGTGTGATCTGCCCCTCCATTGCGGCCGGCAACAAAATGTCGCACTCCTTTTCCAGTATTGCTGCACCATTTTTTTCGAATGACTGCACCCCGGACGCATCCTTGACACCACCCGTCTCACGTTTGTGCTGAAACACCGCCTCAATGTCTAGGCCATCATCATTGATCGCCGCACCGTCGCGCTCAATGATGGCTGTTACCTTCACGCCATCCTCTTCCGTCAAAAATTTTAACGCGTGATACCCTACGTTGCCCAAGCCCTGCACCACCACGCGCTTCCCTTCAAGGCCGCCTTCCAGCCCAGCACGCTGCACATCCTCCGGGTGCCGGAAAAACTCGCGCAGCCCATACTGCACACCGCGCCCCGTCGCCTCCGTGCGCCCATGGATGCCACCCACGCTCACCGGTTTCCCGGTCACACAGCCATCACCGTTGATGTCATTTGGGAACAACTGCTTGTACTCGTCCAACATCCAAGCCATCTCCCGCTCACCCGTCCCCATATCCGGCGCTGGAACATTCAGGCCAGGATTGATAAACCCGCGCTTGGCCAATTCCGCCGTAAACCGCCGCGTAATGTGCTCCAACTCGTCTTCTGTATAATCCTCCGCCCGAATACGCAGTGCCCCCTTCGAGCCTCCAAACGGAACGTCGACTATCGAACACTTGTAGGTCATCAGGGCTGCCAAGGCCTCAACCTCCTCCTGGGTCACAAAATTCGCGTAACGAATCCCGCCTTTCACCGGCAACCGATGCTCACTGTGCACCGCCCTCCACCCGGTGAAAACCTGATATCTATCACGGATTTCCACACCGAACTTAACCTGATATACAGCATTGCAGGTGCGAATCTGCTCAGATAATCCCGGCGGCATGTCGAGTGTGGCAGCAGCCCGGTCGAACATTAGGTCAACATTTTCTCGAAAGGAAGGTTCTTGAGTATTGCTCATGGTTTATTTGGATGACTTGGGTTGCTTGTAGCATAACAAAACCGCAACACAAAAAAATGTGACCGGCCCCAGGTATTGTGCCAATGACTATAGTTAGTCCAAACAGGTTTTCACAGAACCGCTGAGCCGGGTGGAGCGTAGCGGAGCCCGGATCAGAAGCTGAGATCGCGCAGTGGCGGGCGGTCGATCTCCCAACGCACTGTGTGGTCGGATCGTGTTGTATTGGACACGCCAGCGTTCGATCAAGACCTTCGCTTCCTGCAGCGTGCAAAACACTTCTCGTTCCAGAAACTCATCCGCCAGTTTGCCGTTGAAGCTCTCCACGTAGCCGTTCTCCCAAGGCGAGCTAGGCTCGATGAATAGAGTCTTGACGCTGACACGTCGCAACCACTGCCTCACCGCCTTCGCCGTGAATTCCGGGCCATTGTCGCTGCGGATGTGGTCCGCCACGCCTCGTGTCACCATCAGCCATGCAAGACGCTCCAAAACATCTTCGCTGTTCAATTGTCTGGTAACATCGATTGCCAGACATTCACGCGTGTACTCGTCCACCAGCGTCAGCATCCGGAAGCTGCGGCCCTCGTGCGTTCTGGCCTGCACGGAATCGTAGCCCATACATGGTTCGGACCTTCGGCTCGCAGCCGGATACACGAGCCGTCGTTCAACCAGATCCGGCTACGTTTGGGCTGTTTATTCGGCACTTTCAATCCTTCACACCACCAGAACCGCTCTACCCGCTTGTGGTTGACCCACCAGCCATCCAGACGAAGCAACGCCGTGATCCGACCGGTAACCGTAACGCCCGAACATCAACGCTAACTCGATGATCCGACGCGTCAGCGGATTCTCGTCGTCTCGGAGACATCGAAGTGGGTTCGCAATACGGATACCGCTTCTCGCTTCCGGTGCGGGCTCAGAAGTTTCCCGAAACCACCTCCCGGAGCATCGCCCTGTCAAGATGAGACTCAGCCAACAGTTTCTTGAGCCGGGCATTCTCTTTCTCTAACTCCTTGAGCCGCCTGGCCTGATCGATCTTCAACCCGCCGTATTCTTTGCGCCAGCGGTAGTAGGTCTGATCAGTAATGCCCTCTTTCCTGGCCGCTTCATCGGCCTTCAGGCTCTTGCCGAGTATGAACCTCGATCGCCCGTAGCTTAGGGATGATCTCTTCATCTCGATACCTCTTCCTGGCCATGCCCACACCCTTTCCTGAATGCGTTCGTGATCCCTGTATTCTCGCATAAGATCTGGACTAGTTTTCAAGGGGTAGGTCATAATGACCTTGCCCCCTAAAACAAGTCCATGTCGAATGTCAGCAAATGAGTCATGGACATCTAATGATGCTTTCACTCCGATGCAGGTCATTTCCCACGGACATTACTCGTCACGCCTTCGACCACACCCACGATTGCGGCTCGGACTACCTTTGGTAGCGACTCCCATGCCTGAGTTACGAGGCATAGATCGACATCGGACGGAGTCGAGTTCTCCGCATTGCTGAGAGTATTGCTGGGGCTATTGCACCCCTGCTTATTAGCCGTTGATTCAGCTGTAGTTGTGGGTTGTGCATTCAGCCTTCCAAGCTGAATGTCGAGGGTTCGAGCCCCTTCACCCGCTTTGTTGCGCAACGCTGCATTAGGTCGCACCCTGTCGCGCAGAGTTCGTTCACCACCCGACTTACGACCACCGCCTGATGGCGGTTTCTTGCTAGGTTCGTCGCATCTCGTTGCGCCCGATTGCGCCACTTCGCGCCCTGATTGCTGGGGGTATTGCTGGGGGTCATCTGTCAAGCATTCTCCGGTGGTTCCGTTTGCTTTGGCCGTCTGTTGGGAAGGTTGCTTGATTGCAGGCAAACGCTCGATTGCCTTTGCCGTGTCGGTAAGGCCCAGGACCGTGTAGTGCTTGTGTGTCGTACGGTAGTCCGCGTGGCGCATAATCCGCTGAGCAAGTTGTGGAGCAACGCCGGCGCGAGCCAGGTTCGTCCCCAGCGTCGTCCTCATCGCGTGCAGATCGATCACCCGACCCTCAGCATCCTCGCAAGCAATCCGCGTCAGAGGCCGTCTCCACTTGCCTATGCCGATCATCACGGGCTTACCTTTGTTGTCGGTAACTACTGCCTCGTGAGCGATGCCCGCCCGCAAGAAGTCCTTTTGGCGGGTGAGGTCGGTAACGGTCTGTGGGAATACCTTGGCCTTGGGTGTGGCCATCGCCGCATCCCGTCGGCACTTCAGCTCCTCGGCAAGCTGTGGGTGCATCGGTATCACGTCAGTGCGCTTGGCCTTACCGTCCCTGACCGTGATGGCATTGTCCTCAAAGTCAATATCCGCCCAAATCAACCTCGTTAAATCGCCCTTCCGAAGCCCGGCAAGGGCAGCAGCCATGTACCACGCTTTGCGTCCAACCGGTTCCGAGGCGGCGAGCAGACTGGCCATCTCGTCGTCAGTCAAAGGGCGTCGGACGCGGCGGCGGTCGCGCCGCCCGATAACACGATCCTTTCAGAAAACTGCTCCGATGAACAAGCAAACACCGAACAATCATGTTGTGGTTCCAGTTCCGAAGGCGGCGTGGAACTTTCACACTGGCTGGCACGATTCCGTTTTTCAACGGTTTTAAAGGAGCACAACATGAGCACGCAAACGACCAATCAGAGTTCCGAGACCCAAAATCAACACACGGTGATGCTCTTTGACGGCATCAGTGAGCCAGGCGCCTACATCTGCAACTGGAGCGGCCACCTGCTGCGGGTGCCGCAAGACGGCGTGGCCCCCGGCCGCTCACCCGTGGTCAACCTTATTGGCCAGGAACCGCTCACTGTGACCAAGATCAGCAGCAATCCGTTCATCCCCTTGACGAAGGCGAAGTTGATCGCGTCGAATTTCGACCTGCACGTGAATTTCTAAGTCAACCCACACGTTTGCCGAATAGTCCGACTAGTAGCCACCGGCCCGCCAGCGGTCAGTTTCTTTTTGGCGGGGATATCAGGCCGTGCCGTCGTGCCTGCTTGGTTTCGACCCAAGACCCCAAACCTGAGATCCGATTAGGCACAGGTTCCGGGTATCGGGCATTGGGTGGGAGCCATAAAAAAACGAATGACGCAGAGGCCGTTGTCCGATAATAGCTGATGCGTAGCCCATGGCGACGATCGACGAAAAACTGAAGCGGTGCCTGAAGAAGCTCCGCGCCGGGACGCTGACCGAATGCGACCTGCTGAAGTTACTGGAGACGCCCTCCGATGGTTGGCGGCCGATCGAGTTTCGGCAACTTCGTAATGAGCAGAGATTCGTGAACGGTCGGAGAGTTTTCGACGGTCCCGACCGATCCGCCGGGTCACGTGATCTAGATTCCTACGCCAGCGATCTGTGCCCCATCGCACCACC
>CAUZOD010000053.1:0-13131 GCA_963581115.1 Phycisphaerae bacterium
TGGTTCCTTCTATCCCGATGTCCGGGATGGAGTGTTCCTCAATGGCGGTATAAATCCATTGGATGTCAACATCGGCATCCCATACCAAGTAACTACCGGCGGCGACATGCAGATCCTGGCGGATCAGAATGGCACGCTGTACATACCACTGACGCTCGATGGCGAAATGGAGGTCGCCATAGAACCAGCTCGCTAAAGTCGCCCTCGGCTTATTTGTTTGATCTCAGGGCGACAAATGCCGGTCCTGACCAGCCAGACATGGACTTCGCTACAACATTTGTCGTTCTTGATCCAACTGCTCCGGCGCCAATTCGCCCTGCGTGGGAATCAACTGCTGGCCGTCGAACTCGAATTCATAAACGCCAAGCGTAATCATATCGTCCGGTTCAAGCAGGCACGGACGGGTGATCTGTTCGCCATCGACAAGTGTACCGTTGCTGGAGCCAAGATCAGTAATGACGTAGCCGTTGTCGCGCAGTTCGATCCGGGCATGGTGCCGCGAAAGTGTGCGGCTCGCCAGACGAACGTCGCAATCGGGATTGCGACCGATGACCAGCGGAGTCCGCCCCAACTGGATCGGAGCGATGCGGGCTCCGGACCGATCCGAACCGGCCCGGGACACCGGGCGCCGGACCGGGGTATCTGTAAGTGTTTCGTAACCGATACCGGCCGATGACTGGTTGCTGGGAGGTTCGGTGCCCGATGCCGATGATCCGTGGCTGGTGCGGTGGCGATACCGCAAACATTGACCGCCATGGGCACGCAGTAGGCTGACGAGGGGGTCGTCCTCCTGTTCGCCTTCAAGGTACAGCAGCTTGTCCATTGCCGTTTCACCGGCGGCGTCTTCTGCATTGACATCGGCGCCGAGGTCCAGCAGTTGCCGAACCGTTTGCACGGTGGCCTCGCGGCTCGCCACCCGATCGGAAGATCCATGGCTGGCCGCAGTGTGATCGGCACTAATGACAACCGCGTGTAGCGGCGATCGGCCCTGCTCGTTGTGATCGTTGACATCCGCACCATTTGCCGCCATCAGCTTAACCAACGGTTCTGACCCGATCTGTGCAGCCAGATGCAACGGGGTATTCCCCTGGCGATCTTTTGTATCGGCGATCGCACCACGAGCTACCAGGAACTGGGCCATTTCGATCCGACCACCCTGCGCCGCATGGTGCAGAGCGCCCCGACCACTGTCGTCATAGACCTCAACCGATGCGCCCTGATTTAGTAGCAGATCTGCGATCTTCTGGCTGCCCACCATCGCAGCGTAATGAAGCGGCGTGGCGCCATCGGACGAAGTCACATTGACCGATGCGCGATGAGACAGCAACCGCTCCACCGTCTTGAGATGTTCCGCTTGCGCCGCCAGATGCAATGCCGTATCGCCTTCTGTGAATTTGTCATGGCGACGTGACATGCTCTTTGGCACAGATGCGTTCACCAGGTCCGGATGCTTGTAGAGAATCTCTCCAACCTTCTCGTCATGCCCTGACCAGGCCTCTTCCAATAACTTCGTTTCAATCTGCTTGCTGCGCCCAAACACCGTCCGCCCTTTCGAGATGTGCCACCTGATACCGACCTGCCCTTGTGACCATCTGATTCACAAGAGGGAGGTTCGGTAATTCAGATTCTCATGCTCGTTCCGACCCCGATGTGGGGGGCTAGAGTCAAAGTCGGGCCTCAAAACAAAGAACTGCGCTGTAAAAATGGTAAAGCGTGCCAAACCCACTGTCAATGACTCTGGATGTGACTGGAGAATGCGGCTTGCCGGCTACCACATTCGTGAATCCGGCACCTCAAGCCACACCCCGTCCTGCCCGATGGACTGCTGGCTAATCAGGCCAGGAAGGGTCATGTCCATGGCCTCGTGAATACCAATTTCAACCGTGGATTCACCCCGAACGGCACTGAGAAACGCTACCAGGACGAGCAGATCGGTACCCGAGTGCCCCGCCGCAGCCGACAGGCGTTCGTACCGCTTCCAGATCGGTGGCAGGTAATCCGCTGCAAGCGTCTCCAAGTCGACCCATTTCTGCTTGTCCGGATCGAGCTGACGCAGCCACAGCCGGTGACATTGATCGGGCGTACGTGCAGATTCGAAACAGCCATCGGTCCCTTGGAGATGATAATTGTTCATCCCGTGCGGTCGGTCCGAAAGCATGTCCACACGGATCTGCACCAGTGAACCCGAAACCATCTTCGCAAGCATCACGCAGGAGTCTTCATTCTCGTAGTCCTGGTTCCGCGGATCCTGGTGGTGATGCCCACTGCCGCGACAGCACACTGATGCCACATGATCGCCCTGCATCCAGTAAAGAATTGGGCCGAGACTGTGGGTTCCGTACGTGATACCGTTGATACCCGTCTGCCATTGGCGACGCCACTTGGTCACTTCGTTCAGTTGCTTCAGTTCGTGAAGGTACTCGCCTTCAGCGTAGTAGGGATGACCGAACAAGCCCTGGCGGATCAGTTCCTTGATGATCTGAGTCGATCGGGAGTACACGCAGTTTTCGGCCATCATGTAGATGGCTTGACTGTTGTGAACCGCGGCGACCAGCGAACGGCACTGTTCAATACTGATCGCGGCCGGCACTTCACTAAGCACATGGATCCCGCGCTGCAACGCCTCGATTGCCTGCGGCGCGTGAAGTGGCATCGGGGTTCCAATGAGCACCGCATCCAGGTCGGCGATGTCCAGCATCTGCTGGTAATCCGCGAATGCCTGATCCGCACCAAGATCCGCCCGGGACTGTTCTAGTTCCTGCTCGTTGGTGTCACAGACTGCCGCGACGTACAGATCATCCAGTACGTCGCATGACTTGCGAAATGCCCCTCCACGGCCGCACGAACCGACGACACCAAGCTGGACAGGGCGACTACTTGTCATGCCATTGCTCCACTGTATTAGGCCCCTCGTGGCCGTTCGATCGGGCCTTCCAACTGGCGATCAAATACCGTGACCAAATCGGTTCGCTGCATTTCTTGGAATATGTCATACCACCGCTGCCGCTGGTTCTCATGTATTAGAAACGGTGCGAAACCCAGTTTCAGATAGAGCCTGATCGCCGGAAGGCGGCAGTCGTCCGTGCGCAGAAGCGCATGTGTACGCTGCTCGCGCACCATCTGGTGCAATGCGGCCAGACTCACCAAGGACCCCAGACCATGGCCCAACTCCCGCTTGATGACACCGACGTAATGCAACACTCCCGCCTCCTGACCGTATTCGAGACCCGGCCACGCTGAGGCTGAACCCACCGGCTCATCCCCTCGACAGACAAACCAAACTCGCTCTGGACGAAATGATGGATCGCTGCGCATCCTCATTTCGAAGCCGCCGCCTTCTGCCGACACCCAGCCAAAGGCCTCGCTGAGAATCCGGTCCCACCAAACCGCGTCACCTTCCTGAAAGGCACGCACACAAAATCCGCCTGGTGAACAAAGTCCAGGCAACTCGGACAACTGCTCCCGGCACATCACCAATTGTGGGCTCTGATTGTTGACGGGATCCGCACTCATGTAAGGCCAATGATACCGCGGCAAACTGATCCCTAAAAGCTCCAAGGTCCGACCAGTTCAACTCTCGGTACAATCGCAAGTAGTCCCTTTCGTCGCTGAATGTGTTGGCCGCCGAAGTCCGCCGTTGCCGGAGATGACCGGTCATGAACCGAGCCATTCAACCGAGGCCCGCCAAAGCCGCCAGTATCATGGCAGGACGATTAACCGCTGCCACGATCCTCTTGCTGCCCTTGGCACTGATCGCCACGCCCACTACTTCCGCACCGCCGGATTCAGAGCCCGCGGATCAGAACCAACAGTTGGCTCATGAAATCCTGTCTCTGTTCCGGGAAAAGCGATGTGTCGAGTGCCATGGGTCTGCAGTGGTGCGGCCCAAGAAGTTCGGTTTCATCGACGACCTGTCTCAACTGCGCGCCGATCCAGGCCTGGTGGTACCAGGTGAACCAGATCAGTCGGAATTGCTGTACCAGGTTGAAGCTGAATTGATGCCCCCTGAGAAGGCCGAGTCAACACCACTGACCCAAGAACAGGTGAGCTTGGTTCGAACCTGGATCCAGAACGGATCGCCCGTACCAGGCACGGCGCCACCACTGGCCAACGCGGCGGGGAACGGCCAGCATTCACTCGACACTGCTGCAAATCCATCCCAAGATCCACTCCTCGAAATATCCTTCAGCGGTCGTGTGATGCGATTTCTGGGTAAGTTGCATCCCGTATCTGTACATTTTCCAATCGCATTCCTGGTTGGCGCTCTGCTTGGAGAAATGTGGCGAGTGGCCACCAGCCGAACGGGCATGCAGGCCGCGGTGCGTTTCTGCCTGTGGATCGGTGCCCTGTCGGCCACGCCCGCTGCCACGTTGGGCTGGATTCATGCCTATCACAGCGGATATGCTGATTGGACCAGCTTCGCCGATGTGCCACTGGCCGTGCATCGCTGGCTCGGATTGCTGACCGCCATCTGCGCCTGGGCCGTGCTAATCCTCTACGAAGTAGTGCAACGGCGCGACAGCCCGGGCCTGAGGATGCACCTACACTGGGCACTGGGTGCCGCAGCGTTGCTGGCCATGCTGACGGGATTCTTCGGCGGGCTAGTTACCTACGGCGGACTGAGCCACTACTCCTTCTAGCTTGAATACTTCACCAGCCACCTGCCGCGCATAGCACGATCGAAACAAATTCGCCCTAAAAACCACCTAAAATGCGATCGAACAATTCATCGATTGGCCTCCCACGCAAAAAAAAACCTAATACATCCATCCTAGCTGGTAAGGCTGATTCGCAATGATTTTTTGTCAATCAAGCTGAAGCCCTCCCTCCACAATACGCTGCGATCTGGACCGGTTAAATTTCCCGTAAGATCATGTCAGGATAATTGCCACAGGGAGCGCACCCATGCGGATTGCAGTTACTGGAGTTTCAGGATTCATCGGATCGGTTTTGACACGCCAACTCAGCGAGGCCGGGCATACTGTTAGTGGATTGATACGCGAATCAAGCCGGCAGGATCATATCGAACCATACGTAGACCGATTCGTCATTGGTGACCACGCCGACCCATCCTGCTGGATGAAACTTCTGCACCATGCCGACGCCGTAGTTCACAACAGCGTGGACTGGCCGGCGTTCAAAGACGAGAGTCATCTGCAAAAAAACTTGCTGTCATCAATTCAGTTGCTCGACGCCTCAGCACCGCTGCCGTTCGTCTTCGTAAGCACGATCGCCGTGCATCATGAAATTTGCCCGAGATGGCAAGGCGTGATCGACGAAGACCACCCACTGAAGCCGGCCAGTAGATACGGATCCTATAAGGCCGCGGTGGAGGCCTTCCTGCACTGCGATCATCTCCGTAACGGCCGCAAAGTCAGCGCGGTACGGCCCTCCGGCGTGTATGGTATCGATCCAGATCTACCTCGTTCTCAGGGGTACGAGATCGTGCAGACCCTGCGCAAAACCGGGTCCTTCCAGCGAACCGGTGGAGGCAAGTTCGTACACGTCGATGATGTCGTAGCTACGATCGTTGCCTGCCTTGAGGAGCCGGAGGCTGACACCGTTGCCTATAACCTCGCCGACTGTTACGCCCGCTGGAGTGATTGGGCCTCGATAGCAGCCGAAGAGATGGGGCTGGACGCACAGATCGACCTTTCTAGCCCCACCGCGTCAACCAACCAATTCAGTAAACTGGCGGTCAACCGCCTAGGAGTGGCAATGAACCGTGGGCAGGAAGGCATACGCAACCACCTGCGGCAGCTTATCCCTCTGGTGGCGTAGGATCTAAATCAGCACCCGCGAGCCCCGCCCGATTACGATGGCGGTGGGACCACCACAACCTCACAATAGTGCTCAATATTTTCACCCCGGCGCGTCCACTACCAATCAGGGAACCGGAGATCTTGCTCGTGCCTGCACGACGCCGACGATATGGCACATCGAATTCGAGCACCCGAAGCCCCACCACTGCAGCCTTGAAATTCATCTCTACCATCCAGCCCCAAGTGCGGTCGCGCATGCCCAAGCATTGAAAACTTGACCAGCGGACGACCCGCATAGGGCCAAGATCCCTAAAACGGCGGCCGGTCACAACGCCAATCAGAGCGCACGCCAGCCAATTGCCGAAGCGTTGATGGGAATCCAGCGCGCCGGGCTCTGCAAGGCGCACCCGAGATCCCACCGCCAGATCTGCCTCCCCGTGGACAATGGCTTCGATTAACATTGGCAGTTGTCCCGGGTCGTCGGAAAGGTCCGCATCTAGGAAAGCCACCATATCCGGTGCCACCTCACACTGTCTGATCCATTCGAGTGCCGCCAAGCACGCCGCTCCATAGCCGCGTCTTGGTTCAGAGACGACTACGGCACCGGCATCACCCGCCCGTTCGGCAGTTCGGTCATCCGAACCATTGTCCGATACCACCACGTACCGCAAGCAAGCGGGTAATGCTTCGATCAGCGCAGTGATATTCTCCTGCTCGTTAAGAGCGGGCACCACCAGATCGACCTTAAATCTTGGCTCGCTCATCTGCCTCTCAGCTTGAAACCAATATCAACTACCAGAAACGTAACGCCAGTACCATTGGATTACCCGAATCCCCTGCGGAAACGTTGGTGTGATCCGATCCGGTTGGACGCCGTTACAGAACATTGCCGAAAGGGGCGGCCCAGGCACATCTGTGATATCTTCTTGACCCACTAGGTACGCGGTATTCATCTCTTACACCTTGAATCGCTCCGGTGCGACCCGAAAGATTTGCCAGATGCTTGGGATTCACGGCCATGTTGCACTGCAAAATCAAGAGGCGCGTCGCAGTGCGGTCATCGATGGCGCGGGCACAGTTCTTGCAGCAACCCGGGCTTGGCCTTAGCATACCTGTATTAGAACTCCGCGTTGAAAACCCGCCTCCGTACCAGGCCGGCAGTGGGAAATGACATCCGACATCGCTTGGCGACCAGTTCGTTCCCGACCCCGCCATGGGGCCGGAGTTCGGCGCGGAGTTTCTTTACATGTCCGGATCCATCACCCCGCTTCCCGTCATGCTGGAGGAGGAACAAGAGCGCCAGGCCAAAACCACGCCTGAGTCGCCGAAGACGATCGTCGTGCGATACGGCTACCAGAAATTGATCGCCGAACTGCCCTACCGGGGCACGGACCGACCCGGATGTGGTAGCCGCTTGGTGATCCGAACCAAACGCGGCATCGAGTTGGCGGAAATGCTGACCAGTACTTGCCCCAACAGCGGCTGTGGCAAATCAGTCACTCGCCAACAGATGATGAGTTACATCGAGAATTCCGGGGGAAAGGATTACCCCTTCAGCACGAAGGACACGGTACTGCACATCGCAAGCGTTGAGGACATCAATGAGCAGGCTCGCATCGACGCGAACAAGCCGCGGGCAACCCAGCTCTGTAAACAACTGATCGGAGAACTGGACCTGTCGATGCGCCTGGTCGACATCGAATTTCTTCTTGGTGGTGACCAGGTCATTTTCCACTACACCGCAGAGAAGTGGGTGGATTTTCGCGAACTGGTACGGAAGCTGGCTGCCGAGATGCAGACACGAATCGAAATGCATCAGGTCAATGCAAGAGAAGAAGCGCGTCTCGTCGCGGACTATGAAAAGTGCGGACAATACTGCTGCTGCAAACAGTTTCTTAAGGTTCTCAAGCCAGTGTCTATGCGGTTAGCCAAGGTGCAAAAAGCCACCCTTGATCCACACAAGATTTCCGGTCGATGCGGCCGCCTGATGTGTTGCCTGCGGTATGAAGATCAGACCTACAGTGACCTGAAAAAACGTCTGCCCCAGCGCAAGAGCTTCGTAGAAACAGAAGATGGTGTAGGGCAGGTTCTTGACACTCAAATCCTGACGCAATTGGTCCAGGTGAAGATCGGGATGGCAGCACCGGCGACGTATCCGATGGAGAATATCCGGGTGCTCAGTACCGACGAGGCAAAGCAGTGGGCCAAAGAACAACGCGAGCAGGAAAAGAGCTGGCAAGAGCGAGGCTCACACCGTAAGCGATCCGAAGTGAGCAGCGACGGCAAGCCAGCCGGTGCCCCGCCCGACACCCCAAAACCCGATCCCAAACCAGGCATGGATACACCGACTTCGTCCGATACGCCGGCACCTGAAGGCCAAGCATCGCCAAGCAAACAGCGGCGCCGACGCAAACGCCGTCGGAAACGCCGCCCAGATGACGGTGCCGGACCCGGCAGAACTGAGTCGTCACCCGACCAGAAACCCTGACCCTGCCGGCAAGCCAGATGCATCGAGTCATCATCGTGGGACTGGGTCCGATCGGAATCAGCTGTGCCCGAACCGTTGCCTGCACCCGCAACCTGGAACTGGCAGGGCTGGTTGATACCGATCCCCAGAAACAAGGACGACCTGCCAGTGATTTCATTGAACCGGCACCGCCGGGTACCGGCCACGTCACCAGCAATCTGAATGCTGTGCTGGATCGCGACATTGACGTCGCCGTGGTAACCACCACTTCATCCTTTACGGACATCTGCCCGCTGCTGCGGCAACTGATTGAACAGAAGGTGCATGTCGTCAGCAGTTGTGAGCAGATGGCATGGCCATGGTACCGGCACTCCGCCGAAGCAGACAAGATTGACGCTGAAGCTGCTGACACTGGCTGCGCCATACTCGGCACGGGCGTCAATCCTGGATTCGTCATGGACACACTGGCAGTCACTCTAAGCTCAGTGGTGACACAGTTGACAGCAGTGCGTTGTGTTCGGCGAGTCGATGCCGCATTGCGGCGGAAACCGCTGCAGAAAAAAATCGGCGCGACCATGAGCGTACAGAATTTCTCTGCGTGGGCCGACACCAAGCGCATCGGGCATCAGGGGCTCGGTGAATCAGTCGCCCTGCTGGCAGCAGGGCTTGGGCGAACCATCCCGCCGGGGTGTGTGCATGAGACACTTGAGCCGGTGGTTGCAACCCGACCGATTAAGTCGGCACTGGGAATGATCTCACCTGGTACAGTGGCCGGGATGCGCAACAGAGGAATATGGCACGGTGATGATCTGACCATAGAGCTCGACCTGACACTATCGGTCGGACTGGATGACACCAGGGACCAGGTTCTGATCGAGGGCCCCGTGCCACTGGATCTTCTGATCTCTAATGCGATTCCAGGTGATTCGGCGACTGTCGCCTCCCTGGTCAACCAGATCCCCAAGGTCCGCACCGTGACACCAGGTTTACGGACAATGCTCGATATGCCCCCGGCTGGTTGTGTCGAAGGCCGTCCACCCCTGCGCTAACGAGACCACCCCATCCCGTTCACTCGTGGGTTCGCAAGATCCCCGAAACCGGCGAGTGCTTCTATATAGAAATCAACATGATCTTCTGGACTGCCCCACCTGGGCGCACCGCGGTAAATAGCAGCCGACCGATGTGGCTGGGCAGCAACGGTGGTTTGAGCAAAGTGGCAGCAGCCCTGCGGGCTGGATCGACTTGGTTAGTATCACCGACATGAACGGATGGGCGATCCGAGTTGCCCCATGGCCAGTACATCCCTATGACGAGTACCTGCCCAGGCGACACGTCGACCTGGAGGGCCAATTCGCGAAAGATTAACCCATCCAATTCCTTCTCCAGTGCTGATCGCGGCTGGTATCGGACGCGGTCCTGATCTCGAATGAATCGACCACTCGTCATGCGGTTGGGCTTGAAGTGGTGGGGCAAAATCTCAAATCGAACCATTCTCACCGACTGATCCAAGATCCGCGCCAACAGTTGCATGCGGCCACGGCGTATCTGCTTTTCATATACCGCACCAGGCGGAATAGTCAGGTCAACGGTCACGGTATCAGGCAGGCTAGGTGATCGAAGCACGGGCACCGGGTGCAACCCCGTAACCACGTTAGAATCATGTACCCCCCGCAAATCAGGCAATTCGCTGTAAAACGCCTGCACCTGTGCGTGGTGCAGCAGGCCCACCCGAAGGCCATTGCGATTCCACGCCGTCCGTACCAACTTAGGGAGAACCTGCTCATCGACCACGGACCATGCGTCGTCCAATGGATACTTCAGTGGGAGATCAATGACCTGGATATCAACCACAGGGCGCGGCCGAACTGATCCGTCCAATAGATCCGCGACCAGATCAGGTGGTTTAGAGCGAATCTCACTCATTGTCGGCAACGGTTCAGGTGTCTGAAAAGATGCACACCCACACATGGTTACGATCAGTGCACCCAACCAACAGCAAGCTCTAAATCGAGCTGTCATCCCTGAATAATAGCCTCCAGCAGGTCCAGCCCTTGATCAAGCTGATCCTGGCTAATTATCAGGGCCGGGGCAAGGCGGATGGTTGTTCCCTGGGTGCCATTGATTAGCAATCCCTGCTCCATACATCGATTGACCACGTCGACCACGCCACCGAACCAAGCGCCCTGCGCCTTCGCATCCAATTCGATGCCAATGAACAGACCACGCCCTCGAACCTGGCGCACGGCCGGAACGGACCGGGCAAACCGCCGCAGACGATCGATGGCGTGGGTACCCAGGGCCTCGGCGTGATTGATCAGGTGGTCCCGCTCGATCACCTCCAGCAACTGCCCGGCCACCGCCATGGACAGGCAGTTGCCGCCCAAGGTCGTTGCATGCACGGCATGTCCGTAGTGGTGCCAGTCAAATAACGTCGCTACCTCGGGCGTGGCACAACAGACTCCTACCGCCAAGCCCCCCCCAATGCCCTTGGCAAGAGTAGCAATGTCAGGCACCTGCCCATTGGTCAGCCAATGCTGGTGAGCAAAAAACCTACCCGTACGACCGCACCCGGTCCAAACTTCGTCGAAAATCAACAGGCAATCCCTCTCATCGCACAGCTGACGCAGTGCCGGCAAATAATTATCGGAGGGCACCCGGACCCCAGCCTCGCCTTGAATCGGCTCTACGATCACCGCCACGGTATCCTCATCCATCGCGCGATCAATCTCCACAATATCATCAAAGGCCACATGCACATGCCCGGGTGGTAGCGGGACGAAGTGCTGGCCCACTTGGGGCTGACCCGTCGTCGGCATCGTTCCGAACGATCGGCCGTGGAAACTGTCTATGGTCGAAACCACGCGATAGCGAGGGCCGTTGGGACCCGGGTGGACATGACCATAAAGCCTCGCCAATTTCAGTGCGGCCTCGTTCGCATCAGCTCCACTGTGGCAGAAGAAGCACCGCCCGCCAAAACCGAGCCGGCCGATGGCTTCGGCCACTTGAGTCTGTGGTTCGGTGTGGAAGAGATTGCCGACGTGCCAGAGCTTGTTCGCCTGCCGCGTCACGGCAGCGACCAGTTCCTCATGGCAATGCCCCAGCAACGGGCCGCCGAAACCCGCGAATAGATCGAGGTACTGCTTACCTTCGGCGTCTTCGAGCGTTACACCCTTGCCCTGTACCATCGCCAGCGGGTAACGTGCGTAGTTGATCGACATGAATTGGTTATGTCGATCAATAATCTCCGTGGTCTTGGTGTGGACTGGCATGTCCACCATCGTAACAGCCATCCGGTGGCCCAGCGATACCGGGCGAGCCAGGGCAATTCTCACCCATCATGGTTGAAACCATCGCAACGCACTGCTCGGCGAGGATCGCGATCCAACCCCCGCCTCCGGTAGACGGGTATCATCCGACACGTGGCTGAGCTGTCATTGATCCTGGCCCTGGCTATTGCCAGCAAACCGGCCCCGCCCCAGCCACTTAATCCGCAAAGCTTCATCTTGGCCAACGGCATCAAGATGTCCCACCGGGTGGGAGAACTCATTGGACCAGGGCCACTGCCGAATTTCGCCGCGAGCGGTCGCCAGATTATGCTCGGTATAGTCAGCAACCTCCGCGAACCGATGCCAGCAGATCGGCAGATCGCAGCGGGTCTGTACCATTTGATCTGCAAAACAATCCGCGATCGCAAACTGAGCATTGATCCACGATCCCGCTGGCTGATTGACGGACTGGCTGACTTCACGACTGCAACATTGCTGCACGAATACCTCGGAGAAGAAGCAGCCCAGCGCTACACCACCGATCGCGATCCCCGGGCGTTCGGCGACATCCAGGAACGGCTGAACCTTGGATACTGGATGGGCAGTAGCCACGATGTAATCCTCCCATATGACAGTGAACGGAGGCTGCATGCTGCACGGATTGCTTTCGCCTTGACCGAAGTTCGGAACCTGATATTGGATCACGACCCACTGGTCATTCGAGCAATCTTTGATGCCGCCACCAACCAGCCACTGTTTGATGCCGTGGTGCAGATCACAGGCCAGGATCTCAAGGACCGCCTGCAGCGGTACCAATTCTTTTCCTCTGCCCCCAAGGCCCTGGCCCATCATTTGCAGGCCTTAAACGAAGCTCGCCGTGCCGGAGGAGTCGGCCAGGCCGTGGTCCATGCCAAGCGTATTATGGAGTGGCGACGCCGCTACAGCCTAAAGGAGTACATGCTGATCGCCCTGCTCCTGCACGAAGCCGGAAAGACCGACGCAGCCCTGGCCACCATCCAGCAGCGGATTCGCGCCGCTACAAACGACGCTGATCGGCTGACGTATCTGCTGCTTCTGGTCGAGTACGCCATGCTCTGGGAACAACCGGCGATGGCCTACCAAGCGGCGGAATTAGCGTTGGATATCGAACCGGACGCGCCCATTGCGCTGGTAGTAAGCATGCACCACCAACATGAGATCGGAAAACTCATCCAGGCCAAGGTCACAGCCGAGCGAATCGTCGCGTTGGCGGCTAGCGCCAACGCCGCACACGTTCAAGCCGCAAAAGAGATGATCGATTGGGTCGAGCTTACTATTGGTTTCCCGGAATAAATCCATGCAAGCATCTTTAATAGTGCGCGTAGGGCGCCGAATGTATCGCAAGCGGCGAACTGCCTGATGCATGCAATAAGATCAGGCCCAGTCAATGTCCCTTAGCAAGCAGTGCCAACACCAACCCCGTAGATAGATGCTCATGCACTGGTTGTAAAAAGAAGAGCCCTCGGCACCGGAGCGGGCCGAGGGCTCTGCCTTGTCACGGTAATTCAATCGAGGAAGCGACATCCAATTCCGAGTTCGCCGCCACAAAAGGTTAAAATCGGTTGATCAGACCATTTCCTTTAGATTCTTTAACGGC
>CAUZOD010000054.1:0-13100 GCA_963581115.1 Phycisphaerae bacterium
GATCTGGTACGGATTGTCTTCGTAGGTATGGTTCGGGCCAATGATAGATTCTGGGTAGAGGTATTCCACAGTGTTGGTATGACCGTGTTCGGGTTGCTGCTGCTGATCTGGACTGGAGCCTTTGTGCGGTTTGTGGGGTGGCTTGGTGCTCCGGGGACCCGGCGCAGGCAAGAATGAAATGCAGGCTTGGTCAAGAGACCGGGCTACGCCAACCGATGTTGCCAAGTTGCGGGCTATCCCTGCTCGGAGGGTTCGATGGTAACAGTGATTAACCGGCTTCTAAACTGATCTCGATATAATTCCGCGCGTTCACGGTGGGTGCTCAGCAACAGGGCGCATCCATCGTCATGGGCTTTGTGCATTTTAACGGTGGCATTCTGCTCATTTAGGGGTGTAAGCAAGACGATGGTCTCAACGATATAGCCCATCTTGTTCTCATTGTCATTGTGCAGCAGGACCTTCCAGGGCGGCAGTGGTGCCGGCGACTTCTTGCACCGTGTGGACTTGGGTTCTGGTGGGGGAGCGAGGGCAGCTTCACTGGTTTGGTTGGTGTTCATAAAGAAAGTTTAGGCAGTGTATCTGGGCACGACAAGTCTCCGGGACACTGGCGTGATCTTCGACCGATGGTCGCGTTTTATTTGACCCGGTACATGACCACATCGTGACCAGGAAGTGTACCGGATAGTGGCACGCTTCCTATCGCTTGGCCGTGTACGATTTGCGACGTGCCGTCCGGCTTGAAGGATTCTACTTGAACGCCTGCATCAGCTTCCAGACCATAACCGGTCAAATTCAGGTCGGATTGAAAATCCAGCTCTTCGGTGCTCGTATTGACCACGAAGATACCAAGTTCGCCATTACCAGTGCGGAACACTCCACTGGTCAGGGCCGGGACGTGTGAACTGGGACCAACTTCTTCTCTGGTGGTGCCGTGGCGGCGCCGGTAGGACAGCAATGGCGTGACTTGCGGTTCATGGAATTTCAGCGGGCGCATCAGTTGTCCATAGGCCAGGAATTTCCTGGTATCAACATTTTTGTAATAGCCAATCAACTTGCCCAGGAAATCAATCATGGATTCATGTTCCGGATTCTGGAACGACAAGGCACTGCTTCTCGGCCGAAGGCGAAGCATCCCGATCTGGGCACCTTCGAGAAACAAGGATGCGATTTCGACAAAGAATGCATTGCCTTGACCCACAGAGATCTCATGCCCGAATCGTGGGATATAGCCCTGGTAGACCGTCGCGAACAGTGGAGCAACGTCAGGTGAGAAGGTCAGTTGAAGTGAACCATCGATGACGTCAATCATGCCTTCTGACGCGTTCTCTCCGGTGATAATAAAGTCATTGTTCAGGGCTTTTACGGCATCTCGGATGTACCTTGATAGACCATGCATCCCCTTTGTCGTCGAGCTCCCACCGGCGGCCGAGTGACCGTGCGGTGTCCAGTAACAAGGCGGACTGCTGCCTTGCATAACATCCAGGTAGAAGCCATTGACATTCTCGCGTTGCAACATCAGAACACATTCTTCTTTTAATCTGTCCCTCCACCATTGTGTCCAGGAGCAGGCCTGCCACGCAGTTTCGCCAGACCAGGTCCGAATGGCGCCGTATAGATCGCGGACCATGTGGGACTTGGCCGCAGCCGCGTATGGTGCGTTCTCGGTGGAACCCTGGTCATAAATCTCAAGCGCGATATATGGACAGACTCTGCCACCGGCTTGGCGTATGCGCGCGCACTGGGAAGAAAAATTGGGTAGTGCAGGGATCTTTGGATAGTTGCCATCATGTGAATTGAGCGACTGCGTATGCGCCCATCTGCCTTGGCTACGCATCCGATAGTGGTTAAACGGCACGTTGTAAGTGGAGCGGGCAGGGTGGTGCTCCTTCCATGCGTACCAATTGGCAGGCAAGGGCATATCAGCCCACTCCAGAAACTCAATGAAGTGGTCTGCGGCGATGTTCATATTCTCCTCTTCAGAGTGTGTGCCTGCGAATGAGTCGTTCAGATGGGTGTAGAACATTAATGGCGATTCAGCGTACCATCTCGGAATATCCTGGCGAGTGGCGAGGGGGCCTTTCTGGGCCCACGACTGCTTCAAAGCCCATTGGCGGTAGATTTGGCATGCGTCAAACCAATCTCCCCGGAAAGGTCCCACTACGCAGTTGTAGGGCAAGTCGTAGTCTTCGTGGGCAAATGTCATGTTTGGTGGCAGGTGAGCCGGCCGCCAGAGAATTTCCTTTGGATTGTTGTCAATTTCAATCTGCATCAAGTTAGGCGCTGGATCCTGGGTCCCCAGATAAATTCCGTTGCCGCTGTGATCGTCATAAAGGGCTTGGAACTGCATATTGAAGTGGCATGCATAGTAGATCTCACCGATAATTTTGGAGGATTGATTGAAAGGATCAGTCACGAGTCGGCCACGATTTTGAGGCAGCAACAGCTGATTATTCTCTGCTTTACCAATCGGTGCCAAGGAAAGTATCGGAAAACGAACTCGCTCGATCCCATATCGTTGGCTTCGGTTGTGAATATTGATATGCCAGTAAGACATCGGGTCGCCATTGCGCAACGTCACCGTGACTTTGACATCCATTGCGCCCTTATCTTCACGCATGTCGATGCCGTTCCACTCCAGGTGCAACACAGCGAGTGAGTCGAGGTCTTCCTGCCGCCAGCTGGTATTTGTGGCGGATTGTGATCCAATTGTGAATGCGTCACCCGCCATTTCATCGAAAATCCCATAAAATCCTGGTTTGCTATTCCAGCGTTCATCCTTGTGCACAAGTTTGGGATCTAGGGTCACGACAATCTCGAAGAGGTTGCCTCCATTCGTGCCTCCATCCCCTATGAGGAAGTTCTGATTCTCGGCAATGCCATACAGACGGTCCAATGTAAATCCATTTTGCGAGTGCTTAAACGCGAGGCCGATTCTCCGGTTCGCAAATAGAATACGGTCCCCCTGCTCAATGCCGGATACGTTTGGATGGGAGTTAAAGAATTGGGTTACATCGTCGGCTGCGACCATTGTTGCGGCCATGCACATAGCGATGGACCCGAGTGACGTGCTTTGGAATTTTCCCATTGATTCACTTTTTTCTGGTGCTTGGTTGGCACAGTTCGCTACTGGCCAGCTTTACTATTTCCAGACTGTGTGCCTAGAATGGGTACCTGCCTCAATAGCCAATGGCAGGTAACCAGGAGTTCCGCCTTTGCCCAGGAGCAGAAATAATATTGATTGCAATGCGGATGTGATGTATGGATAACGTAATGATTGTAACAGTTGTCATACAACATGCCAATCCGATCACAAAAGCCACGTTGTATAAAAATAGGTTGGGGCTGTTCTTCCTGAAGTGGTAGAGATAAGGTTGGTGCAATGGGCCACTGTCAAGGTTGGAATGACCTTGGTAATGATGAGGGGGTGCGGGGGCCTTGGATAATGGAGGTCCGATTGAGGGTGGAGGCTAGGAGATGCAAGCTTGGAATCTGAATTCGGTCCAGTTTCCCCTCTTGGGTGTTCTGGTTGTTTTGGTGCTGTTGTCCGGGACACCGGCAGGAGCCGCTCTGACCGCAACCGTTGGCGCTTACTATTTTGAAGGTTGGTACCACGACGCGCCGGGGACCATCGCTGCATTTGCCAACGTAGAACTTCGAACTAATTTCCCAGAGCGAGAGCCGATTTGGGGTGGAGGCTTGTGGCGTGGCGATACGGTGGAGATTATGGAACAGCAGATCGACTTAGCTGCCGACCATGGAATAACGTTTTTTAGTTTTGATTGGTATTGGTATGGGAACCCTTCGAGGACAGAAAATGACGGTATCAACTCTGGGCTGAAGAATTTCATGCTGGCAGAGAATCGAGATCGCATGAAGTTCAACATTAATATCGTTGATGCAGGTCCCACCACTATTGACAGTGACGCTGATTGGAGACAGGTAGCAGGTATGCTGCTGCCTTACTTGGCCGATTCACAGTATCTTCGTGTTGGTGGGAACCCCCTGGTCACCAATTTCAACGCTGCGGGCATGACGTCGGCCAATTACAATTATTTCCAACAGATAGCACCCTCGATGGGGCTGAATGAGGTGGAATTTGCAGCGAACGTGGTGGGGGCGACATCAGTGTACAACTATGTGACTCGATACAACGCAGTGCCGGGGTGGGGTGCAGGTGAGGTGGAATACCCCTATCAATCGCTGACCGATTATCTCCAGGGGAATGTCGATTGGACCAACGGGATCTGGAATGATGAGAGTGGTGGCCCACAATCCTATATTCCGGTAGTTATGGCCGGGTGGGATGCTCGGCCGTGGGATACGCCACCGACTTGGTATTTTAATCCCACGCGAACGCCAGAGGCCGTTGCAGCGCATCTTCAGCAAGCAATTGATTGGATCGATGACAATCCAACACTGGCTACACCCGAGCGGCTCGTGATGATCTATGCTTGGAATGAATTTGGTGAGGGTGGATATATTGCGCCGACCGTGGGCGATCCAAGCGGTTTGTATTTGGATGCCATTAAGTCGGTCGTGTTAGATTCTGGACCGGGGTCTTCCTGTGTTATTGCCGAATGCAGTGGTAGTTGGGCCGTGGATGATTCCGGTGACTGGTCCAGCGGGATTAACTGGGTGTCTGGCTTGGCCGCTAGTGGCGTGGGGGCATTGGCGACTTTCGGCGACGTGATCACTGGGCCACGTACTGTTTTAATGGAGGGCGACCGGGTGATTGGATCGATTGAATTCGACAGCCCTTACCAGTACACCATTCTAGATCGAACCGTGGCCAGCTCTTTGACTGTTGCCGCTGCCAGTGGCAACGCAGCGATCATTTCTGCTCGTGGAACCCATGAGTTCAATGCCAATGTGATTACAGTCAGCGACTTGGATGTAGACGTGGCCGCGGGGAGTTCAATCGCCTTTTCTGAGACATTGCCGTTGGACCTCAACGGTCACACCTTGAGTAAGACCGGACACGGCAATGTGCGGCTGCACAATGTCAAAGGTGGTGGCAATGTGATCGTGCAGCAAGGTCAGCTATTTTTCAGCGGCACACACTTTGGCGGAGGATTTTACGGGGTTGGCATGGCGGGACTGCTGGTGGCCGAGGGGCTGATCCTGGGTGACGTGATCAATTCAGGGATCTTCAGCGTGGGGCCGCGTATGGGTGGCAGCGGGCTGGTGATCTCCGGAGACTTCTCGCAGAACGACAATGGCCTGATACAACTGGAACTTTCTGGTGCTGATAGTTATGACACCTTGTCAGTGGGGGGTACGCTGACAGTGGGCGGGACATTTCGGGCACTATTGTCTGGCGGCTATGTACCGCAGGCGGGTGACCAATTCAACCTGCTGTCGTTTGGGAATGCGTCTGGGGCGTTTGCAATGCTAGCCCTTCCGGAACTGGCCGGGGGATTGATCTGGGACAGCAGCGGTCTATTGACAAGTGGCATGCTTAAGGTATTGACATCAGTTTTATTCGGTGATGCCAACAATGACTTCCAGGTGACTGGTCTGGATTTGATCGCAGTGCAACAGAACTTTGGAAGTGACTATACCAACGGGGCCTGTAGCGGCTTGGGACTAGGCGACGCCAATGACGATTGTCTGGTCACCGGTCTTGACCTGATCAGCACTCAGCAGAACTTTGGGAACATGCTCGAGCCAGTGGGTGTGCCTATACCTGAACCTCTAAGTGGCATGGTGCTCTTGTTCTGCGGGGTCTACCTGTTGTGCCAACGAGTTTCTGGATAGGGTGGCATTCCCAGATCAAGTTCATCCGTTGATCGGGCATGCTTATCGGTTGGGTGAGGTTGTGCCGGTGGGTCAGCACGTTAGTCTCGAAGTGTCTGACTTGGCAGATCCGTTCTTGGTTCACCAAGTCGAGGCTTCCACCGGCTCCATGTGGTTGCCCCACAAATCGCTCCTGTACCCGATGCGGCGTCATTAAATCGGGAAGGGATCGGGTGTTTCTTTGTTAAGGGAGATATGCCCACGAGTTTCTATACTTCTGCTCGTATGGCCCCAACCGAATTTCGTCAAGAGGATTCCGGAGGATGGCTGGCCCCTGTTCACGGGTGAACTGAAATTCGCCCGATCCGCAACCCGTGAAATATCGCCACTCCTAGCGGATCTGTGCAGGAATTTGGCGTACCCCAATTCCGTTTGGCTGTCAGAAAGGATCCACAAACATCCAGTGTCTGTTATCTTCCCACCCATTTCGGGGCCAACCCGGGCTCGGCGCGCGTTGACTAGCGATTAAGGTCGTCTGAATCCAGTTCAAGGGCGGTTGACCCTACGACTGCCCAGTAGATCGCTGTTTGGAGGATACCAGAGCCTGGCAGGATTTTGATGTCATATCCGGGGACGGCGACGAGCGAGTCACCATAGGGCCACCACGGACGTATCACATGGTCAGGTAGTGGGCCGCCAGTCTCTGGCTCATCCGTTCCGGTGATTATTTCAACTATGCGCACCCCACGGCGGTGAGCAACGGTGTAGGCTTCTTGCGGGCGACGGTAGTAACCGAACATCATGAAAAGATCCCCAGGTTTCAGGTTCTCCTCGAGCTCGCTGGTGGAAGGCGTTTCACCTGTGCGCCTTTTGATGTGCTGCATGAGCATTGGGTCGCCGGGCGCACCATGTTGGTAGATAGGAAAATGCTTAATGAGAAATGCGTGGACGTTGTTCCCAGCTCGCAGTGTTTTGGCAGCTGCCCGCGAGACTTCGGAAAATGCGCCATTTTCACGGTCGCGTAACGATTGGAAACAGCTTGCGAGTTCTTGCAAATAGGTTTCCCCCAGTTTTATCGCGTCTACGGCGGGAACATCGCCCGTTTCATGAAAGCGAAGACCCTTCAATCGGGAATTACGTTGACGCGCACCTGTTACAAGAACACTCTGGTACATAGTGGGCATGTGACCCAGGCGAGTTAGAGCCGAGACAACTTCTCCGGAGAAGGTCCATAGAATTGCCAGGTTCTGTAATGAGATCAAAGGGTAAGTCTCGCCCTTGAAGGGTATCGTCACAGTCGGGGGCAGCGGTAGTGAGGCTTCCAGAAAGATAGAAGTCCTGGCAAGGAATTCTTTGCATTCGTTTCCGGGCAGCACGGGTCCGATGCCGATGATGAAAGCACCGCTTTCATGTAATCGTGTTATCAAGTTGAGATTTTCTGCCGATGTGTCTGTCCAAGAGACAATGACCACATCTTTTTCTGAAATATTTTCCGCTGATTGGTACTCTTGCAGGAACATGAATCCACCCGAACGGCTGGTACCTTCCGACATGAAGTCAGGGCGCACACTAGCGATGTAGAAGTCTCCACCATCAACCAAAAGCCTGGCAACCACCTCAGCCGAGTTCGTCATGTCCGGCAGCATTGTTTGTGCCCGCTGTGTCCCCAGCAGCAGGGCATCGAAGTAGGCTTCGGAGAAGCTACTGGCATGCTTGTCTTCTGCAAATGTAGGCAATGCCATTAGACCTAGCCCAATAGCGCTAAAAACGCCGATAGTGTGGGTGATTGATTTCAGCATTGTATTGTATGCTATCCCATCCACTGGAACTGCAAAGGCTGTGCGTCAAGGCGATTGCTCCAACAAGGGGCGGCAAACTACAAAATAACGGCACGGCAAAGCAGGCATGCCCCCAAAAGGGGAAGCTGTAACCGCCTGCATCCCCAAGTGGAGCGGACCGGGCTCGAACCGGCAACCCCTAGCTTGCAAAGCTAGTGCTCTCCCAATTGAGCTACCGCCCCTGTAGCGATGGTATTCTACCTTGGCGGGATGTGCGGTGGGAACTGTGATTTGGATCCTTTCGGGATTGCGTCCCAATCAATTGGATTCGTAGAATAAGACTCATTCAGTCGCCATTTGCCTTTATTAAAGGAGATTTAGGATATGAGCACGATTCTGAAGTGGTCCTCCATTACAGTGGTTTTAGTGGGGACTGCCATGGCTGTCTTGGCCCAGAACCGGTCCGGCAACAGCATTCAGTTCGATTTTAAGGATCCCAAGGGTATCAATACCATCGGGATCTTCCTTGATTCTCCTTTGGAACCAATCCGTGGGCTCGCCTCAGGCGTTTCCGGTGTTATTTCGTACGATCCGAGTCATCCCGAGAGTTTTTCGGGCAAGATCTTGGTCGATGCCGGTAGCATTGGCCTGAGCAATGCCAAAATGACTGATGTGATGGGCAGTGAGGCCTGGCTTGATGTTAGGAGATATTTTGCCGTCCAATTTTCTTTTGATCAGGTGACACTGGTCAGCACCAATGAAGCAGGTGTGGCCACGCTCAAAGTCAATGGACATCTGAGAGTGGCTGGAATTGAGCGGCCCATGACAGTTGTGATTAAGGCGGCGTATCTTCAAAACGCTGCCGCCAAGCGAGGTGGGGCACTATCGGGCGACTTGCTCATATTGCGTGGCCAATTTGTGATCCAACGCGATCTGTTCAAGATCCAGGTTGGAAAGTATCTGGATAAAGTCGCCAACGATGTCCAGATCGATGTAGCCATTGTGGGGTATTCGCGGTGAAACGATTGGTGGTGGTATTGCTTGGATTGGCGGTCAGCATGGCTGCCGCGGCGGCAGATCCATCTACTGATCAGCAGTTGATCGTTTTTGTACAACCGGAGGTTTCGGATTTGGCCCGAGAGTTTCAGGCGCATGACTTGGCCGGACTTGAGGCCTTGGCGGGTGAGATGGGGTTGATATTTCAGGTGGTCAACGTGGCCGAGGGTGTCCCCGCTGAGGTCACCTTGACTCCGCTGGTCGTGTACCAGAATTATCGTGGAAGGTCGATCTACCAAGGTCGGTACCGAACGCCGCAGAGGTTGCGAAGTTTTATTTATACGGCCCGGGCCTTACCCCAGGAGGATCGATCGCTGGAGTTTCGGCAGACCGATATCATGAGGTTGGAACGGGTTAAGGTAGCGATGCCAGTGAAGATCACCGATCTGGCCGGTATGACTCCCGACGGGTTTAATGCGGTTGGCTTCGATCGGCAGATGCGTGATGCCATCACTAAAGGTATGAAACGATCTTTACGGTTGGCACGCGACACACTGGGGCGCGGCGACCGAAAATTTTATCTTGAGTTCTATCCGTTTGTTTCCGAAGAGGGTGTCTTGTATCTGGGCATGGCGATCTTCTCCCAGTTTCATTGCCATGAGCCAGTGTTTTCCAGAACCGAGGATCCATTTTCGGGCCCTTGGTGTGATCGTGCAGCAGTTTTTGCCCAAGCAGCTGCGGTACTTGAAGAGGAGGTGGTCAAATTGATAGGTGGTTCAGAGCTTGGCGATGGCTTCGATCCGGTTTCTCGCCAAACGCCTGTGGTGCCGTGGGAGCGGATGGGGCTGGACTTACCGTCGGTGCCCATGGAGGTGGATTCGGTCGATCTTCCCGATGTCCAATTAAGTGCTCACTGGGTCGTGGACCCGGCACCGCAGGTGATGCAACCTCCGGTGCAGTTTCAGTTTCCTGCACCACTACAGATGTATTGGGGTCAGGCTCGGAAGCTGACTGGCACGATTACATTCACAGAAGATCTCTTGATTGCCAAGGCGTCGGGGCGGTTCGTCGTTGAGGTGGCTTCTATCACCATGGGAGAGCCGGATCTGGATGAACAGATCCATGTAAGCATGCTTAAGTCCGCAAAGTATCCAACCTCGCATTTTGTATTCGATGCAATCCGATCGGAGAAGGTGGTGCTGGTGATCGGTGAGATGATCTCCGTCACTCTGGTCGGTACGTTTGAGATGAAGGGGGTCTCGATTCCACTGGAGGTGCCGGCAAGCCTGGAGGTTTTTCTAGACGATGCCGGTAAGCCCCGCCTGTCTATCGATGGCCGCTGGCAGATTCGTTTGCGCAAACCGTTTGACCTGGCCGGGCCCGAAGGACCTGCGCCAGCGAATGATACCTTGGTCTATAGGTGCCACATTGTGCTCCAAACGGCTGCGGGCAGGTAGCAGTTATGGTTTAGAACTCGGATGGGGCGGCGTTCGGGCAACAGTTGCTGTGGGGATGGTGTGCTTGTCCGTTCCTGTTGAGCGTGTAGCGGATAATATGGTTAATATTTACAACTGTGGTTTTTACCAGCCTGTGCATATATCTTGAATGTGGGATGACCGACATTGGCGGTATCCCATACATCAGGCCCAGATACTTTCTTTATTCTTGGGCCTGATCAGACGGTGACAGGCGCACTTGATTGATCCAAGATGACCTGGTGGCAGGCACTGATTCTGGGTTTGGTTGAGGGGCTGACGGAGTACCTTCCGGTCAGTTCGACCGGTCACCTGATTCTTGTTCAGCGGGTCATGGGGATTGGGGGCCAAGCGGCCAATGCCTATGCCATTTGCATCCAAGCCGGCGCGATTGTGGCTGTACTGGGACTCTATCGGCATCGACTGCGGCAAATTGGAAAGGGGCTGATCGGCTCACCGGGGGGGTTGGCCGGTCGGCGCCTGGGCCTGAATCTGGTCATCGGGCTGCTGCCTGCAGCCATCATTGGTGTGGTATTTGATGATCTGATTGAAGCCAAGCTGTTCGGCCTGAAGCCTATTGTGGCGGCTTGGTTCATTGGTGGTTTAGCGATCCTTATCGTTGCATGGAGAATGAAGCAGCGTTCACGGCGCCGGGGAGGCAGATCGCTTGAACAATTGACTTGGCAGATGGCATTGACGATCGGTTTCATACAGACCCTGGCAATGTGGCCGGGAACAAGTCGCAGCTTGGTAACGATTGTGGGCGGGCTTCTGGTGGGTATGTCGCTGGCAGCGGCGGTTGAGTTTTCGTTCCTGTTGGGCGTGCTGACACTACTGGCAGCTACGGTGTACAAGATTCATGAGGCCGGGCCGATCATGCTTGAGGCCTATGGGTGGTGGCCAATGCTGGTCGGTTCGATGGCGGCATGGGTCAGTGCAGTCGTGTCAGTGAAGTGGATGGTCTCTTACCTGAGAAGCCACGGGCTGGAATTGTTCGGATATTACCGGGTGGCCATTGCCGTAGTGGTGGGAGTGCTAATTATCTGCAAAGTATTGTCGTAGGGGGCTATCCGTTCGACCACTAGGGCTCCAGCAGGACCTTGATCACATAGGATTTGGTTGATATCCGGAGGGCATCAGGGCCATCAGAGAGTTTCATCCGGCGGCTGATCAGGCTCAGGACATCTACCTTCTCGCTTGAGAGAGCCTCGAGGGCCTCTGGGAATGAACCGCATCGGCTACCGATCATTTTGATTTCGTGGATGACCAGTGGTGCCAGGTCGATATTGGTTCCGTCGGTGTTTGGGGCGACACTGGTCTTCATGACGATTGTTCCCCGTGGACGAACCATCTGCATGGCGATGGCCAACCCCGTGCGGGTCGCAGTGCAGTCGACAACAATATCTTGATCTTGGCGTAGCCCCACCTCGTCAAGCAGTCGGTGTTTGACGCCCCATCGCTCACATAATTCTAGCTTCTCGGGGTGCTTGCCGACGCACCGCACGGTTGCGTTCAGTTGACTCATGACTTGCGCACAGAGCAGGCCCAGTCGCCCGTCGCCGAGCACTGTAATGTAGGGTCGCCCTTCGATTGTCAGCTGGCGCAGGATCTGGTACGCGGCCGCCAGTGGCTCAACGAACGTAGCCCGATCATCATCGACGTTATCTGGAACCTCGTGTAGATTTACTATTGGCAGAGTAAATGCATCCGCGAAAACCCCGTCTCGGTTTTGGATTCCAAGGACGGACCGGTTGCGACAGTGTTCACGCAGGCCTCCCTTGCACATGTCGCAGCAGCCGCAGACACAATTGATAGAGCCGACTACCCGTTTGCCGGTCCAGCCTTTGTCGTTGCGATCATGGACTGATTCGACCATGCCGACAAATTCGTGCCCCAGCACTCCTTGGAAGCCCATATAGCCTTTGCATAGCTCAATATCGGTCGCACAGATGCCCATCCGTGTCGGTCGGATCAACGCTTCGGCGGCCATCGGAATCGGGTCCGGATAAGCCGCTTGCAGAGTCGGTGCTTCGCTATCAAAGTAGATTGCACGCACGTGGTATCAACCTTATGTGATTGTTATCAGCCCCAAGGCCGCACATCCTGCCTGCGGCCAAGCCGGAATCGCCCTTGCAACACGATTCGCCGCAGTCGTACATCGGCCAAATCCGGACTTCTCGCCACCGCACGTTACACTGGTGGCCATGTCGAAGCGATTTCGTGTGATTGTGTTGGCCAATCTGAGTAAGCCACCGGTGGTCGAAGCCATGCGGATGTTCCGGCCTTGGCTCAGCCAGCGTGTTGAAATCGTGGCTGAGCCGAATTCTGGTGATGGTGATCGCCTGCCCCAAGCTGATCTGGTGATCGTGCTTGGTGGTGATGGGACCCTATTGCAGCAGGCCCGCAATCTCATAGAGCAACAGATCCCCATGCTCGGGATTAACTTCGGCAAACTTGGATTTTTAGCAGAATTCAACCTCGAAGATGTCATCGCCCACTGGGAGGCCATCTCAACGGGCCAATGCCGGATCTCTGAACGCACGATGTTGGACGTGTGTGTCTTTGATGGAACCACCGCCGAGTGGGGGGGTGCGGAAGGGCGGTCCTTAGCGACAATGCCGGATCCAATTTTTCAGGCGGTGGCCATGAATGACGCTGTGGTGAACGCTGGCCCGCCATTTCGTATGGTCGAGATCGATTTGGCGATCGAGCCCCACTTGACCCGCCGTTCAGCGACTACGTTCACCGGGGATGGGGTGATTGTTTCAACGCCGTCAGGCTCGACAGCGTACAACCTTGCGGCAGGAGGCCCCGTGGTGTCACCGGGACTCGATGCCCTGTGCATTGCTCCGATCTGTCCGCAGTCTCTGGCCTTTCGTCCGATTGTCTTCAACGCATCCTGCGATGTCTGGCTGACCATCAATCATCCCAATGCGGGCACGGAATTGGTCCTCGACGGTCAGAACTCTTGCCGGTTGACCCGGGGGCAGCAGATCCTGATTAAAAAGCACCAGAAGGTTGCACGGATTCTGCATAATCCGAATCTCAATTACTGGCAACTATTGGCGCAGAAGATGCATTGGGCAGCCAGGCCGAGCCGTGACTAGCTCGGTTC
>CAUZOD010000055.1:0-13071 GCA_963581115.1 Phycisphaerae bacterium
GGTTGCAGTCGCTGCGACGCTGAACAGCCCTCAGGCCACGATGCGGTGCTTTCTTGAGTCAATGAATGGCCTCTGGCAGCGAACCGGCGCCTGGGACGAAGCGATCACTACGCTGGATCGGTCCAAGATCCCTCACCAGGATCCAAACCTTCTTGCGAGGCAGCTTTATGGGGTCATCAACCGGATCGAGCGGGTTGATGTTGCGACACTGCCCGATGTTGATGCCGTAACCAAAGATGACCTTCAGGACTACCAGTATTTTCCGCAATCACCGCGCGACAACCTTTTGCGCCATCAGATCGATTGGCCAAAGGGGAAAATTGTTTTGAGGCCGAATCCTGTCACTGGTGTCTGGCAGTTCAGCGCGGACACGATGGCGCAAATCGAACCGCTGTATGAGCAGATGCGGAACTTGCCGCTGATTGCCGGGGCCGAGGCGCTTACACCCAGCGAATGGATTGAAAAACACATTCCGCAGAGTCTGGTAAGCAGCGGATTCTTGTCTCTTAAGTATTGGCAGTGGCTGGCAATATTCCTGGTGGTGGTGGCCGGGTTGCTGCTGGATTTAGCCGTACGAAGTTTGGTACGCATGCTGATTGGACGCTTGTTACGGGGTCAGCCGAGGGGTGATTCGCATCGCCAGACGCTGCGCTACACGCTGCGGCCCTACGGTTATCTGGCCGCATCGGCGTTCTGGCTGCTGGCACTGAGATTTGTTGGGTTGGAAGAGGGCATTGCTCTTGACGTGCTTCATGGGGCCCTGGTCCTGTTCGTGACCCTCTCGGCCGCTCTGGCTGCTTGGCGAACGGTTGATCTAGTCGCTGAGCACATGCTTGTGTTAGCGCAGAGCACCACAAGCAAGGTTGACGATGTGCTTGTGCCACTGTTGCGCAAATCATTGAAGATATTTATCGTGGTGATGGGAGCAATCTATGTCTGTAGCGCTTTACAGGTTCCCATTGGACCACTTGTGGCCTCGCTCGGGATTGCAGGGGTGGCGTTCTCTTTTGCGGCCAAGGACACGGTTGAAAATTTCTTCGGATCGGTGGCAGTGCTACTTGATCGTCCCTTCGATGTAGGAGATTGGGTGGTGATTGATGATGTCGAAGGAATTGTAGAGGAGGTGGGTTTTCGTTCTACACGAGTTCGTACCTTTTACAATTCTCAGATCAGTGTGCCCAACGCGAATCTCGTTCGTGCCAAGGTGGATAATTATGGGCGGCGCCAATTCCGACGCTGGAAGACTTACCTGGGAGTTCAGTACGACACAACGCCCGATCAACTAAACGCATTTTGCGAAGGTATCCGCGAGTTGCTCCTCGCCCATCCATATACGCGCAAAGACTATTACCAGGTCTACTGCAATGAGTTCGGGCCTTCCAGCCTTAATATTTTGCTGTACATGTTTTTCGAAGTTCCAGATTGGAATACGGAATTACGCGAGCGGCACCGATTCTTTATCGATATTTTGCGCCTGGCGGATCAATTGGGCGTACGCTTCGCCTTTCCTACGACAACGGTACATCTATTTCAGGAATCCGATCCGGCCGAGACGGAGATTCCCGAACCCCGCCATGAGGCGCCCACCTCTGCAACCGAGCATCTCGCGAGGGGCCGGGGCATTCAGGCGGCAGACCAACTGATTGCTAAACAGTCTTGGACGAGTCGCAAACCTGATCCGGTGGTGATGCGAAGTACGCGAACGGCTCTCCAGTTTGACAATGCAGGTAATCCTGTCGAACCATCGCCGGATCTGCCAGGATGATCGATCAGAGGCAGGTAGGTGCAGGATGAGTTGGTGGCCGCCCATTCATGACTCCAATCAGATCCTTGACAACCCAGCCCATGTTCTCCATGGCGATACCGGTGCGGCTGGCTAGGTGAGGAAGCAAGCGTGCGTTCTGTAGCCGCCGCAGCGGATGATTGATCGGTGGCGGTTCTGGATCATGCACATCGAGAATCACACGGGCGCGGGGATGATCCTGGGCCCACCGAGCCAATAGCATGGGGTCGACCAGCATGCCACGGGCGGCATTTAGTAGCAGGCAATCGTCGCGCAGATGCTTGAGCATTTGTGCATTCAGCATTCGATGGTTGGCCGGCCTTCCATCGACGTGCAGACTCACCACATGGCTCTGGGCGTAGAGCGTGGCGTGATCCACATAGTCGAAGGGATAATCGACGGCTTGGCGTAACGGGGCTTCAGGCAGGAGGTCGCATACGAGCAACTTCATGCCGATCGCATACCCCATACTCCCCAGCCGCTTACCAATACGGCCGAAGCCGACGATCCCAAGCGTGTGCTGATCCAACTGAGTGCCAATTTCGCTGCGGCGCAGCTCATGAAATTGTTGTGTAGTAGCATCTGGGGGCAGATCGGTTCGCGGTCGCATAGCATCAAGAATTAGGCCGAGCACATATTCTGCTACAGCTTGCGTATTGGCATCTGGCGTGTACACCACCGTAACTTTCCGACGCCGGCAAGCATCCAGGTCGATGTTTTCTAGTCCAACGCCGGCACGGGCAACCACCTTCAGATGTGGTGCTCGAGTCAGCATTTCGGCGTGGACTTGGGTGTAAGTGCGGACCACGAGGCCATCGCTGCGGCCTAGGTATGCGTTTAGGTCAGGGCTGTCATGAGGGCACCACAACGTCAGGGCACGCTCGGACAACCAATCAGCGCAGATCGGTTCGAGAGATTCAGTGATCAGAACGGTGGGCTTTATTGATTTCGAGTTCATCGCGCAAGAAAGAACCGGACACCCGATGTCCGGTTGCAATGTTGCGGCCGATATCGCACAGGCGGTCGAATCCTGGGCCTTAGGGCCGGATGATCACCACCGGTGTTTTTACTGGTAGTACGCGGTGTTCTTCTCGACGAAAGAGGTCCATTCCTCAGGCAGGTCCTCTTCCGGAAAAATGGCGGTAACCGGGCACTCATCAACGCAGAGGCCACAGTCTATGCACGTGTCGGGCTCAATATAAAGCATTTCCGCCTTGTCGAAGTCGGATTCATCAGCGGTCGGATGGATACAGTCAACCGGGCAAACGGCTACGCAGGACGTGTCCTTAGTTCCGATGCAGGGTTCCGCGATAATATGAGGCATGTCCGATCACTCCAAGGTTCCTGTGATCCGTGCGTCACCTTTGGGGCCGATGACAGTACAGTAGTATAGGCGCCGTTGGCTGTCAGGCAAGAGACTACCCGCTTCGCCCCAAGACGGCTAGAATCAGGCCTCTGGATGGCCGATATCGCTCCCCGAGCTTTGCCCCGCAATCAACTGGTCCCCGGTGACTGTATCAAGCAGATGGCCGGCTGGGAGTCGGCGTCGGTGGACCTGATCTTCTCCGATCCACCATATAATATCGGCTACAAGTATGACCAGTACGAGGACAAGCGCGACGATCATGACTATTTAGAGTGGACTTGGCACTGGATTGATGCCTGCACCAATCTGCTCAAACCAACGGGCAGCTTCTACATCCTAATCGGCGACGAATACGCAGCGGAAGTCCGCATACATCTCAAGAAGCTGGAACGCGATCACAAGCTGCTATTTCGAAATTGGATCATTTGGCATTACACATTTGGACAGAACTGCCGAATCAAGTTCAACCGATCGCATGCCCACCTGTTCTACTGCGTCGGTCCTGCCGCGCTGAGCCAGAAAATCCAGTCCGACCATCCGCCTTTCGTATTTAATCGGGAAGCGATCGCTGTGCCCTCAGCCCGCCAGACAACCTATGCCGATACGAGGGCCAATCCCGCCGGTAAGTTGCCAGACGACACGTGGTACCTAAGGCCGCAGGAGGCTATCAAGGAGGGAATCGAGCGCTATTTTGCGCCCCGCGAAGATACGTGGTACCTGTCAAGGCTCTGCGGGACCTTCAAGGAGCGAGTCGGCTGGCATCCGTGCCAGCTGCCAGAGTCTCTGCTGGAGCGGATCATCAAGGTTAGTTCCAACGAGGGCGACTTGGTTTTCGACCCCTTCGCCGGTAGCGGTACCACGTTGGCAGTTGCCGCTCGTGCGGGTCGCGATTGGCTTGGTTGTGAGATGAGCAGCGAATATGCTGAAAAAGCGACCGAACGGATCCGGCATGTGGTCCGAAAAAAGTCTGATATTGCACTGGTTTGAACTGAAGGCAATCGACGATTTTCTCCGAAATTTTATTTACGGGGGGTCTTAGTCCGTAATCTACTGGCAACATTTCAGGCAGTCTCCCAGCCTTGGCAGACAGCCGTGCCACCAACAAGGTGGTGGCCCATGGTTGAAGTGCCACCTCAGTTTGCCAAATTCAGCGTCAAGGTTAGTCTGGCCAGGGCATATCGCTCCCTGATGACTGAGTAGGTTCCAGTACCTGTTCAGACGGATGCGAGCGGCTTTGGTGGATCAACAACTGAGCAATTTCATGCGTGATACGGGCGGCACGGCGTTGTCCACAGACTTGGGCCGCAACAATCGCACCGTCCATTAATAGGCCCAGTTGCTGGGCAAGCACAGGGGGGTCCGAGGCTTTTGCAGCCTCCGCAATTTCCTGTATGTATAATAATAATAAACGTTTATGCTCAGATGCCACAACATGAGCGGGCATCTGTTTATTGCTAAATTCAGCACAAGCGTTAATCATTAGGCAACCATAAAACCCATCTTGATCCAGCCAATCGTCAAGCACATCAAAGAGGGCAATCAGCTGCTGACTTGGTTCATGGGTCCGCAGTTCAACCTGCTGCATTAAATAATTGCGAAATTTCTCATCATATCGACGGAGCACGGCGAGAATTAGCTCATCTTTTGAACGAAAGTGTTTATAAAGTGTCATCTTGGCTACACCAGCTGCGGCAATGATGCGGTCGATTCCGGTGGCGTGAAACCCTTCAGCGTGGAAGAGCTCTAAGGCTTTATCAAGTAATTGGTCACGTTTTCTCAACGAAACATCCACAAAATAGACAGATCAGTATACTATAGTGTGCGATTGGCAACGGATCTAGCTTGTTTATCCGGTGAAATCGTGGATTTTTCATATATAAAGTATACAGATCTGTATACTATTAAATAGAGGGTGTCAACTTGCATAGAGAAGCAGACATATCCATGCAGGCTATTTACGGATTGCAGATTTACGGCAGAAACTGTTCGCAGTTTAAAGTTCGTGCGGCCTTGACCTTACTGGTGCTGGACGTAGCTGATGTGCCACTGCGGTTGGCCCATCGGTCATATTGCGTGGGTCTCGGTGCCTACGTAAGGGCTGCGACCGGGTGAACTGGCTGGTTATGGTCTGCACGACGGGCTCGCGTCGATCGTTGTTTGTGGTAGGTTGTACCGCGGTCGTGCTGGCCGGATCTTATCAGCCGCGGGAGCGAGCCAGAGATGGCAGAAATTGACCTAAGTAACTGCTTTGTTCATCTTCATTTACACAGTCAATACTCGCTATTAGATGGCGGCAATCGGTTAGATCGCTTGGTAGAGCGGGTCAAGCAGCTGGGTATGGATGCGGTTGCTGTCACCGATCACGGCAACCTGTTTGGCGCTATTGAGTTCTACCAGTTGGCTCGGGCAGCGGGCATCAAACCCATTCTCGGGATCGAGGCCTATGTAGCCAAGGACTTGGAGGGGAAACCTTCCGATCGTCGCAGTCGTGAATACACCGGTGACTCAGATGGCGGGTTTCATCTCGTGCTCTTGGCTGAAGACCAGTGCGGATGGCAAAACCTGATCAAGCTTAGTTCCGATGCCTATATGAATGGATTTTATTATCGGCCTCGCATGGACAAGGCCACATTGGCGCAATGGTCCAAGGGACTGATTGCGATCAATGGACATCTGGGCTCATCCATTGCCCATTGGCTTCTGCGCTTCGAGCAAACGAAGGATCCTTCTGCTTACCAGCGTGCGGCCAATGAAGCCCGCTGGCATGCCAAAACCTTTGGCACCAACGCCGCGGGCCAGCCATGCTTTTTCCTGGAATTGCAACGCCACGATGAAGCACTGCAGAACCAGATCAATCCCCATATCGTGCGTCTGTCTGAGGAACTTGGCCTGCCGTATGTTGCTGACAATGACGCCCATTTTCTTCTGGAAGAAGACTACGACGCCCACGACACGCTCTGCTGCATTTCGATGGGAAAGACGAAGCAGGATCCGAATCGCCTGCATTACCCACGGCAGATCTTTGTCAAGTCACCACGGCAGATGGCCGAGCTGTTTGCCGACCTGCCTTTGTCGCTGATCCACACCCGACAGATTGCCGATCGGTGCAACGTGAATCTGGGTTTTGGCGCCAGTCATGCACCGGTGGTTAGGATCGTCGAGAAGACACGCGAGACGCAAACCGAGGTCGAGGCGGCACCAGAAGCAGCGTTTGCTCCGGGGAGCACTCAGTGGTACCAAGTATTCTGTTCCCGGTACGAGTTGCAGCCGTTCGATGCAACGAAGCAGGACGTATCGCCCGAACAGCTCAAGCAACAGTGCGACGAGGCAATACGAGTGCTTTGCGAGGCGGGTTTGCGCTGGAGGTATGGCGATGAGGCGATCACCGTACAGATCCGAGAACGGCTTGATCGGGAACTAACCATTCTCGCAGAGAAGTCGATTAGTGCCTATTTCTTGATTGTTTGGGATTTCGTCAACGAGGCTCGGCGTCGCGGCATTCCGTGCGGCGCACGGGGCTCGGGCGTGGGCACGATGGTGGGATACGTGCTCGGCTTGTCTAATGCTTGCCCAGAGAAGTACGGGCTTTTATTCGAACGTTTCACGGATCCTGACCGTTCGGAATACCCCGATATCGACATCGATATTTGCCAGGACGGGCGGCAGCAGATTCTTGACTACGTGCGCCAAAAGTATGGTCACGTGGCTCAGATCATTACCTTCGGCACGCTTAAGGCCCGCGCCGCGATCCGAGACGTTGGCCGGGTGTTAGATGTGCCGTTGGCCGAGGTCGACAAACTTTGCAAGCTAGTCGGCGATTCACTCGGCATAACGCTTGAGAGGGCGTTGGCGAAAGAACCACAGTTAAGAAAGCTCTACGACGAGAGCCCGTTGCATCGAGAGCTGATGGACACCGCGTCAAAACTAGAAGGTATGGCTCGGCACGCGGGGGTGCATGCGGCGGGCGTCGTGATCGCAACACAACCACTGGACAATATTATCCCGTTGTACCAGCCCCCGAATACGGATCAGCTGGTAACGCAATGGGATGGGCCCACGGTGGAGAAGATCGGTCTGCTCAAGATGGACTTTCTTGGATTGCGGACTCTGTCGATCATCGAAAGGGCGCGTCAATTGATCCAACAAACGTTGGACCCGGAGACGATTCAACGCACAGTCGCGCCCGGTGTATCGGATCCCATGGATTTAGATCGGTTGAGCTATGATGATCCAGCGGTCTTGGATCTCTTTGGGCGAGGTGAGACCGCGGGTGTTTTCCAATTTGAATCTGGCGGGATGCGAAATCTCTTGATGGCGATAAAGCCCGACCGTTTGGAGGATCTGATTGCAGCCAATGCCTTGTTTCGCCCAGGGCCGATGGAGCTGATCCCCCAATTTACCAATCGTAAGCATCAGCGTGAACCGGTGCCGAAGGTTCACCCGATCATCGATCGGCTCACTGAGGAAACCTATGGCATCATGGTTTATCAGGAGCAGGTGATGCAGGTGGTCAGCGAGTTGGGCGGCATCCCATTACGCCAAGCCTACACGCTGATCAAGGCAATTTCCAAGAAGAACAAGTCGGTGATCGATGCCAATCGGTCCCAGTTCGTCGAGGGTTCTCAGCATCGCGGTGTTACGTCGGCGCAGGCAGTAGAGTTATTCGAGTTGATCCTCAAATTCGCCGGTTACGGATTCAATAAGTCCCATTCAACAGGCTACGCGATCGTCGCGTACCAAACCGCGTACCTGAAAACATATTTTCCCGTTCAATACATGGCGGCGCTCCTGACGTACGAATCGGTTTCGACCGATAAGGTTGTCGAATACATAGATGCGTGTCGACGCACGATGCGGTTGGGCGATCCCTCTCGTTGCGGCATCGACGTCAAACCACCAGACATCAATCTTTCGGATGTCGCGTTTGCGGTGGTGTACGAGGATGACGAACCACAGGATGCCGATCACGGGCACATCCGATTCGGCCTGTCCGCGATCAAGGGCGTTGGCGAGAAGGCAATGCGCAGCGTGATCGACGATCGGCAGAAGGGAGGGGCATTCCGAGATCTATTTGACTTCTGTGAGCGAGTCAATCTTCGGGTTGTCAATCGGGCCACAATCGAAGCAATAATCAAGTGTGGGGCGTTCGACTCTTTACACGGCATCGAACAGCGTGCATCCCTGGTGGAGATGATCGATGCGGCGATGCAGTCCGGACAGCGAGTGGCCGAGGATCGGCGGTCGGGCCAGATGCCGATGTTTGGTGCCGAGGATTCTGCAGTGGACCAACCGGAGTCGGTGGCGACCGTAGTGCAACTTCCCAAGGTTCAACCATGGGGACGTAGGCAGCAACTCGACTTCGAGAAAGAAGTGCTCGGTTTGTACGTGTCGAGCCACCCGTTGGACGAACATCGTGATTTGATCGAGCGGTTCAGCACGTGCACCATAGATGATTGCCTAGATCTAGCCGGCGATACACCCGTGATTGTCGCGGGCATGCTTACTCGTATCCGCCGGACCGTCACGCGGGCCAAACAGGAGCCGATGGCGATGCTCACCATCGAGAACCAGACGGCCAAGATGGACGCAGTGGTATTCCCACGCACTTATGAGATGGTGGCGCCGTTTCTGGAACCTGATGCAATAGTCTTTCTTGACGGGAAGATCGATCGTCGGCGCGAGGAACCCAGTATCGTCGTCGATAAGGTCATCACCGCACAGGAGGCTCCTACCCGCCTGACGCGGACCGTGAAGATTATTATCCGCGATCAGGCCAAACCTACCAATGGTTCAACCTTCAACGGGCAGTTTCATGACCTGAAGGAAATTTTGCGACAGGCGTCTACCCGTGGCGAAATTCGTGATGCGACCGTGTGGTTAGAGTTGCACCAGAGCGATTGCATAGTTGACTTGCGACTCAGCGGTCCGCGGGTGTCTGTTGAGGACGATCTTGCCCGTAGAATCGTGGCGGTACTGGGGCGAACCGCCACGGGGTGCGTCGAATGTGAGTTGATCGGTCCGCCCAAGATAGGCGATCGAGCTCATCGTCACCGAGGTACCGAGGCTTCTGCGCAGCCGATTCTTGCGACAGCACCTGCTCAGGAAGTGACGGCTTGCCCGAGCCTCGACCGGTATTGACCCGCGAAAACTTCACAGGCCTTTTAGCGGGCAAGATTACGAGCCCGTTTCGTCCTGAACTTCTGTGACCTGCTTGCGATCCGTATCGTAGAAGTAGAGCTTTCCAGCCTTCTCGCCTTGGCGGGCGATTTTGTGCGCTCCGTCACAGTATGGGTAGTCCTGGCTCAGGCCGCACATGCAAATCCAAGTGCTGCGGCCTTCAGGATCGGGTTTTATTTCGCAGGGCGCGGTTGCTTCATGCCGAATCATACGGGCCATCATGGGTACTCCAGACACAGGATGTATGGGATTAGACGTCAGGCATCGGTGGAAATTGTACCCGAGACCAACGGATCGTTGTTGTTTGATTGCTGTTGGCAGAGCACATGCGTTTCGCCCTCGCTACGGGCCACGGTTACGGCACCAACGCTGTCGCTAAAAATGTTGACGGCGGTGCGGCACATGTCGAGCGGGCGATCGAAGACGAACAGCAGCCCCAGCCCGGCCAGCAGCACGGGGGCATCTTCGGGCAACTGATTCTGGACCGCTTGTAGGATGACAATGATCGCTACCAGTGAGGCCGCGGGGACGCCAGCTACCCCCACACTGGTCAGCAACGCCGTGATCACGATCATGAACTGTTGGCCGCCAGACAGGTCGATACCAAAGGCTTGGCAGATGAAGATGGCAGCAACGCATTCGTACAGGGCGGTTCCATCCATGTTTACCGTTGCTCCCAGTGGCAGCATGAAGCTTGTAGTGCGATTTGAGACACCAGCTCGCTGTTCGACGCATTTCATGGTCAGAGGCAGTGCGGCGGAACTGGAAGCGGTGGAGAACGCCGTTATCAGTGCTGGTGCCATTGCCCGGTAGTGACGAAGTGGATTGACCCGCGCAATCAGCGAGAGGATCAGGGGCATAACCACCAGCAGGTGTAACACAAGCGCTGCGAAAGCGGTGCTGGCGAAGCCAAGAATTCCGGTGATGAAATCCGCAAAGCGATCATCCGGTTTGAGGGTAGCGTATTGCTCAGCAACCGTGGCTGCCAGTAGCCCCAGCACGCCTACGGGGGCCAGTCGCAGCACCAGTGTGGTAATTCGAAGTGTCAATTCGTAGATACCGGAGGTCAGTAGCGCCAGTGTCTGGCGTGGCCCGCCAGTCATGTGTGAGAGGAAATAGCCCACCAGCAGGGCCACCACGATCAGTCCAAGCAGTTTTCCATCGGCAGCTGCCTTGACTACGTTTGGCGGGACCATCTCGCGAAATACGTTCAAGAACGCATCTTGGGCGGTGCGACCCGCCGTTTTGCTCTCTACAGTGGCTTGGGCATCTGCGAAGGCCGATAGATCCTGTCCTTCGAGGATTCCGCGCCCGTCTTCCCCGCGTCCCGGCGACACCAGGTTAACCAGCGTCAGTCCGATCAGAATTGCGATCAGTGAGGTGCACGCGTAATACATCAGGGTCTTGCCACCGAGTCGTCCAAAATTTCCTGTCCGGCCGATGCCCAGCACCGCCAGGATGATGGAACTGACCACCAGTGGTACAATGATGAGCTTCAAGCCTTGGAGAAATAGGTCGCCAATCAGCTTGAAAAGCAGATAGACCGAGCTGTTTTTGACGATTGTTGCGGCAGTGGCGCCCCGACTCACTGAATCGGTGTCTGGCGGAATCTGACCAATGGCCCACTGGCCAATTAGGTAGCCGATTGCGACGCCGACAAACAGGCCCAGCATGATCTGCCAGTGCAGCTTCCACCGCCAGAACATCCAAAATCGGCTTGTCGCCATGGAAGAACTCATTCGTACGGAGGAACGATTGTTCGCACTGGGCGTGAAGAGCGTTATATTAGGGGCCGAGCTGAGAGACATCAATTGCGAAGAAGCCGTAAACCGATTGTGATTGCATCGCGCTCCAGCCGCCTGGCCCGGATTCAGGCCGAGCTTGTGGGAAATGCTCTGCAACGCCTACACCGCCATGTTCCGGTGCAATACCGGTGGATCGAATCGGAAGGTGAGGTTTGGGGTGGCGGGACCGGCAAAGGAATCTTCACACGCGCTATTGAAAAGGTCCTGCTCGCCGAGGAAGCAGATATTGGTGTGCACAGCCTTAAGGACCTGCCTGCAACGGATATGCCCGGGCTCCAAATTGCCGCCGTACCGAAACGTGCCGACGAACGCGATTGTCTGATTTCGGCGCATGGGGTTGGCTCAATCGATGCGCTCCCTGCGGGAACGATCGTGGGAACCTCCAGCCCTCGCCGCGCCGCGCAGTTGCTTGCTCGATGCGATAAGGTGCGCATCAAGCCGATTCACGGTAACGTTGACACGCGAGTGGGAAAAGTGCTGAATCCGGCGGGACAGCGCCACTACGATGCCACAATTCTTGCCGTGGCCGGATTGGGGCGATTGGGGCTGGGTGAACACGCGGGGCCGCCACTGGACCCAGACCAGATGTTGCCGGCTGCCGGCCAGGGAGCTATCGCGATTCAATGCCGCCGTGATGACCACCTGACTCTGACCCGGTGCTTGCCGATCAATCACCCTACCGCGGCAATCGCGGTGCATGCTGAACGGCAGGTGGTCGCGGGCCTAGGTGCAGACTGCCATTGCGCAATCGGTGTGCTTGCCAGTCCCCACGGAGAGACGGATCAGAATCTAGCTTCCAGGGTCTACCGTTTACGGGTGCGAGTGATGTCGCGGGACGGCCAGCACTGCTTGGAGATCGATGAGTCCGAGACGGTACGGCAACTGCGGCGACTGGTTTTGCGCGTTATCGCGGATTTGCGGGCTCGCGGCGCCAAATCGTTACTCGCTCAGGGATCGGTGGACACTACCGCTTTCGTTGCGTCCTGATCACCGTGCCCGATTAATCTATGGGTCTTTGGAGAACTGCTTTGGCCGTCCGTAAGCCTTTTGTCGGGGGCAATTGGAAGATGAACCTGAATCGGAGAGAGGCCGCAGCGCTGTCTGCGGCCGTGGCGAATCGTTGCGATGAAACCCACGATACCGACGTTGCCGTCTTCCCCCCATTTACCGCATTAGACGCAGTGGCCAAACAGATCGGCTCAGGCTCGGTGTGGTTGGGGGCGCAGGATTTCTATCATGAGCCTCATGGGGCCTATACGGGTGAAGTTAGTCTTGGCATGCTGGTCGATTGCGGGGTGTCGGTTGTGCTGGTCGGGCACTCGGAGCGTAGGCATGTGTTGGGCGAATCCGACACGCTGATCAATGAGAAAGCAATCGCAGCCCTAGAAGCGGAGATGCAGATCATCCTATGCATTGGTGAGACGCTCGCTCAGCGCGAAGCAGGCAAGACTGACGCAATCAATGCCGGGCAGTTGCTGAGCGGCCTGGCAGGTGTCACTGAGCAGCAGATGTCTCGGGTCACCATCGCATATGAGCCAGTGTGGGCGATCGGGACGGGCAAGACCGCTACACCCAGAGACGCCCAGGCGGCCCACAAGCGATTGCGATGCGTGCTCGGAGATGGGTTGAGCTGGTCGGGATCCGTGGCCGAGCAGGTCCGTGTGCAGTATGGGGGATCGGTCAAGCCCGACCAAGCACCCCAACTGATCTGCGGCGACGATATTGACGGATTTCTCGTTGGAGGGGCTTCGCTCAATGCTGATGATTTTCTCGCTATCATTGGGGCGACCGAATCAAGATAGGAACTTGCTATGCTTACCCTCGGCGCCTGGTACGTCACTGCACTTGCCGCATCATTCTTGCTCGCGAGCATCTTCATGGTGCTTGTTATCCTTATACAGAAGCCCAAGGGGGGGGGGTTGTCCGGGGCCTTTGGGGGT
>CAUZOD010000056.1:0-12947 GCA_963581115.1 Phycisphaerae bacterium
CACGGTTCAGGCCATGGAGGGAAAGGAAACCATTCTGATCGATGATGTCACTGGCGAGCATCCATCGTTCTCAGACGAGTTTCGGATGAGGTTGTTCGTGCAATCCGGTGATGCAGTCGGCCGATGGGGCAATGTGATCCATTACGTAGAAGAGACAGGGCGGACGATTCTGGACTCTGAGATCACTGGTCTTGTAGTGGGCGACAGATGCATGGTTCTGGGGGTGCCGGATAACATTGTTGTCGAGGGAAACGATATTACGGGGTGGAAGATCGATGAGGCCCCGGACTCGCGATATAAGGTTGCCGGTGGATACCAGTGGCTCGATGGCATGAACATTATCTGGCGGAATAATCGGATCCAGCGTGTGGCCCAAGGAATTGTTTTAGCGGCCAACGTGAAGAATATTCTTCACAGTATTTTAGTTTATGGCAATCGAATTTCTGATCTTCAGGAGTTTTCCCCCAGGTCTTGGTGGACGTTGCTATCCCGATTCAATGCACCCGCCAAGATGGGGATCTCGCTGCTGGTCTGTCACAATGGTCAGAGACAGGGGGGCAAAGCCGACGCGCCGGAACCTCAGAGCGTGGGTCGGCCGGTGGCCTTTTACTGTGTTGCAGTCAACAACACCGGTTCACGTCCTTTGTTCTGGAATCAATGGAGATGGCCGGATCGGGTAGATGGCGATCCGTTCGGGGCAGATTTTGGGGCGGCGGAAGATTACACCCTTGGCTGCCGTTGCGAGGTGGGCAGTGATGACTGATCCAGGTCGGTTAGTTTATTCAGGATAGAAATCGGAACACGATGACTGTTCGTGGTTTACGGCATTCAGTGGATATCGCTTGGCTGAGCCTAGGAGAGTTGGCAACGTGAATTGCGATCAATTTTGTGATTGGCTGTGGGTGAGGGTCTTGGCAAAGACCAGGCAGAAGCAGCCAGCCAAGAGGATGGCGCCTCCGAACCACTGCAGCAGGCACATTCGTTCACCCAGTACGAGCCATGCTCCCCCTGCGGTCAGGAGCGGAACCAGAGATGCGCCTCCCATGGTTACGATCGGTCCCAAACTGTGAATTGCTCGGTAGAGAAGTACATGAGCGAAGGCGATACCGAGCAATGCCGATAGCGCCAGCCACCCCCACTGAGCCCAATTGATGTTGGCTAATTGCTGCCAGTGGCCACAAGCCAACATCATTATCATCAATCCAACTGCGGTATACAGACTGATAACACCAAAGCTGAGGCGCGCCGAGTATCTTGACATGTTTGTTCGGATGACGACCGAGTACAAACCCCAGCATGCCGAGGTGAACAGCAGGAGCGTCAACCCGAACAATGAGGCGACTTGAACCTGTGGCCCGCCTCTGTACAGAAGGAGAACGCCCAAGACCAGCCCTGAGGCCCCGATCCAGAAAGTCGGCCTTTTGGCTAGATCACGCTCTTCTCGCAGGAGCCAGAATCCAAACACGGTGGCGAACAGGAAGGACATTCGGAGAACGAAGCTCATAAGGGTTGCATCGTTGTAATAGGGGGCGAAAGCAAAGGTTGCTTGCCCTACAAGATTGATTGCGGCAGGCACGATTGCCGCGCGCCAGATACCGCGGAGGGCAGGATCACCACGCCGATGACTTAGCACGAATGGCATCCAGAACAACGCGCCAATCGTATAACGGACTCCATTGACGGTCCAGGAGTCGAGTATTGAGGTGAAATATTTCAGGAAGACCGGCACGCTTGCGAAGCAAAGTATCGCCATGCCCAGGCAGATCAGGCCCATCGACTTATCCGAAGGGGGATTGGATCTGGGGTTTTGTGTGGATGTCACCTAGTTTGTTATCTCCAAAATTAGGAACCGGCAATTGGGGCAATTGCCCGAGGAGGGATCCGTAGCAGATCTAGCTAATGTGCATAATTTTTCTGTCCGCTTCTCAGGATACACCTGTTCTGTCCGAACTTTGGCACAAAGTTTGAAACAAAGGAACACGTTGTGTTCGTATGAGGTCGTGTTTCTAGATTTTTTAAGTTTGTGTTTTTAATCCAATACGTAGGGGACCAGATTCTGGCAGACCCATTCGGCGGGAGTAGATTCGATGTGGTGACAAGCCGGGAGAATTGTGAAAATGAGAACCGGACATCTGCAAAGATACTGATGGCCAATACAGTTCAGATTCCGAGATGATCCACTTAAGATTAAATAGCATTCATGCAATTGCTGCGAGAGGTAATTTGGCATTCACCTTGAGTATGGTAAAATTTATCATGGACTTGTCATCAAAACGTTCTACTTGGAGGTCGGATTCACACCACTTAAAGGGCCGGTCGAGGCATTGCTTGTTTCGCATACATCGGTTAGGGACGATGAAACAAGCATTATCCACGGGCAAGAAGAAAAATGCGCAGGTCGGTCCCCGGTTGACTCGGTGTGTGGCCGACTGGCGGTTGAATCATTGTCGTCAGATCAAAATTTGTAGACCATCGCCAAATAGTATGTTACGTCGTCCTTGTCGTCACCTGCGCCGACGTGGGATTGATATTCATGATTCATACCCAGTTTCAGGTTCATCGACTCATAATTTTCAGGGGCTATGATCCATTCGAGATGCGACAGGGTGCGGAACTCTCTGATATCGCTGAGATCCGGGTGAATAGTCATACCACTGGATATTTTCTGATGTTCGGTGATCTGCCATGCACCTTCGAGGCCGGCCAAGGCCTCGCGTCGACATTCATCTGGACTGAGTTCCTGGCTGAAGCCGGCACCGATTCGACCATTGAGTTCTAGGCTATCTTTCTGGACGAATTGGTAGCCAAACCCGGCATAACTGCTGATGCGGCATCCCCAGGTCTGGAATTCGTCCCAGTCAAAGCGGCTTTGGGCAGAATAAAACCATTTGGACTCGGGAATCATCCAGTCTCGAATAAGCGTGATGAAAAGCTCATTCTGACTGGTGTCACCATTGTCGGTAGAAAAAAAATAGGCCGAGGTGAAGTTCCATCGATCCTTCTCATCTTCGTAACTGGCCTGAGCGCCAACGTGGAGATTGTGGTTTTCTGAATTTCCGGACGATCCGCTTAGGCCCAGTTCAAACGATTTTTGCCAGCCGAAAAGAAAATTTGTGCCGAACAGTCCGCCGGGGATGTGATCCGGCTCAGGTGGCACAATAATCCGGGCCTTAACGTGGGTGTCGGCGCCAGCCGCCCTTGCCGTAGACGCTGCCTTTTCCGCGGCTTTGGCTTTGGCTACTGCGGCCACATCAGTGCTTGTGGTTGGCACGACGCTGATGAGATGCCCGTGCGGGATCAGCATCTTGCCAAACACCGAGTTTTCAATCACGGTGCCATCTTCGTTGGTTTCAACGATGGTACCGGTGATCTGATCACCATTGCTTAGTTCAATGGTGTCCGCCTGGGCCACAACGAAAGGCGCTACTGCAAACAGCAGTATTAGGCCCAGACATCCGTCGAACTTGAAATGAGCAGAACCGTGCGGGTAGAACTGGTCATGGAGAACAGCATTGTGCATTGTGTCACACCGTTTGAGCATGAATTAGGTCGATATTTTCTAGGATCCGCATTGAGCGTGGACCGAATCGGGATCTAAGACCGATATTTATTTTGTGTTGCTACCGGCGAATAAGGAACTCAAAGCTATCGACTGCTCTAGGCAACTCACTAGAAAATACCAGTCGTGTAGCGCACCCAGAAAAATAGTCGGGGTTGAGACCGAACAGCGGGACGATTTATTGGACCGCTGAATCGATCGCGTCAGTTCCGCACGTGGGTTGGGCGGGGATAGGTCTGTAGGCAGGCGGTCTAATCGCAGAGTATGACTACATCTTCTGGCGCCACGCTAATATGCAGTAATGTTGCGTTGCGGTTTGTCAGAGTTGGATTCAACTCAAAGACTTTAAGCTGCAGCGAATCACCGACGATCAGCTGGTATTGTGCGATCTCACCGAGGTAGACGACCTCGGACTGGGTGGCGGCGAAACAGTTCGCCTGGTTCAGGTCAATCGGGTCACTCTGGTGCGCGACCCGCAGCGTTTCCGGGCGGATGGAGCAGGTTACGTTGCCGGTGCCGGGAAGATTCTCAGGATAGGTGGTGGATTCCAGCAGGCCAGCTGGGGATTCAAGCAGGATGCGGTTCCCGTTTTGCGATTTAACCTTTGCGCTGACGAAGTTGGTTTCTCCAAGAAAGTCGGCGACGAAGCGATTGGTCGGACGCGCGTACAGCAAGCGGGGCGGCCCCACCTGCATGACTTGTCCGTGGCGAAGAACAGCTATTTTATCGGCCATGGACAGCGCTTCTTTCTGATCGTGCGTTACGTAGACCGCGGTAATCCCGGCATTCTTGCAGATCTGCCGAATCTGACTTCGCATCTGCAGACGCAGTTTCGCGTCCAAGTTACTGAGTGGTTCGTCGAGCAGCAGTACCGCTGGCTCGATGACCAGGGCACGTGATAGCGCAACACGCTGCTGCTGGCCTCCCGAGAGCTGGTTTGGTTTTCGTTTGTCCAGAGATCTGATCTGTGTTAAGGCCAGGGCATTTTCTACCTTGTCGCGTCTTTGAGAGGGAGTGAAGTGGTTCTTGCGTGGACCGACCGTGAGGCCGAATTCGACATTCTGGGCCACGGTCATATGCGGCCACAGGGCATAGCCTTGGAAAACCATCCCGGTATCTCGCCGGTTCGGAGGGTCGTGGGTAATATCATGATTGCCAAAATGGATTGAACCCGCATCAGGTGAGCTTAGCCCAGCCAGCATGCGCAGCAATGTTGTCTTTCCGCAGCCGCTGGGCCCCAGAAGAAAAAATAGATCTCCGGCATCAATGTTCAGATCAATCGCGTCGACGGCTACGGTTTGTCCGAAACGCTTGGTCAGACCTCGGATTGCAATGGGCGTCATGTTTTGGCTAGGGTAACTGCGCCCATGGACAAGGTCTAGCCCCGCGCGTGTGCGATGACGGCCGCCATGCGCCCAGTGTCACCCTTTCGGTGGGTCACGTCACGTCGATGGCTGAAAAACTCTTCCTCATCACGATAGGTACAGCAATCATTGGTGTCGATCTTCTGGACGCCCCTGTTGTGCAGTTGTCGGATCACCTCGGCTTGTAGATCGATGTGGGGCCGATCACTGTGGACATGCCGGACCGCCTTGTGATCGATCTGATCAGATACATCGTGTTGGACTTCGAAATGATCGGGGCCGATGCAAGGGCCAATTGCGGCGGTGAGTTTCCCTGGGAGCTGTCGTATGGCAGCAGGGATCACACCCGCCACGAGTCCGCGCCATCCAGCATGAATGGCAGCGACGTATTTTCCGTCTTCGGTGGCGATCAGAATGGGAACGCAGTCAGCAGTACGAATAACCAGCAGGTGACCGGGCCGCCCGGAGATAATTGCATCGGCAAAGGGGATGTCGGCGGGTCGAACGGGTTTGTTCGGAGCTATCCATACATCTTTACCATGGATCTGTTTTACCTCGATGCGTATGTGTCGTTCGCAGCCGATGGCGCGGCGCAGGCGTCGGTAATTTTCGGCAATCAATGTATTATGATCACCGCTGTGTTCTTTGGTCAGTGGGCCGAGGTTCAGTGTCGCGTAGGGGCTGGCACTGACTCCGCCGATTCGCGTGGTGAAGGCGTGGGGGATGCCCGCCCGCCCCAAGGCTTGGGAACGATAGGTTACTACGCCATTGGGGTGTTCGATGCGTTGGAGCACGGCGGATCGCTTTGTGACTCACTCTCCTTGGGGGTCGAGTGACGCTTGTTTGCGGAGGGTCTGAGCAATGCTGATTTCCGCCAAACGCATGGAGGCGTGATCCATGGCACGAAGCGATTCATGGAACGCGTCGGCATCGGGGCAGCTGGCATCGATGAACTCTTGAACCGCCGAGATGTGCCGCTGAAGCTCTTGGACATAATCGTCTTCGAGTACATCTCGGACCATTTCAATCTGTCGCCTGATGTTGCGGATGTCGATCTGGGCATTCATCCGCAGATCGATCAATTGGTGCGCAGTCATGTCTTCCCGAGCATTCTCGACTGATTCGGTCTCCATCCGCTGGACCTCTTCGCGGGTGAGTCCGTGATTGGGAATGATCTGGATTGCCGCCCTGCGGCCCGAACGCTGCTCCATCGCTTCGACGTTAAGAATTCCATTGGCATCGACCAGAAATGTTACTTCGAGTTTGGGCAGACCGGCTGGCATCGGTGGAATACCCTTCAGTTCGAACCGTCCGAGAGATCGGCAGTCCTCCACCAGTTCTCGCTCACCTTGGAGTACGTGGATCTTGATCGCGGTTTGTCTATCGGCATAGGTAGAGAACAGTTCCTTTGCCCGAGCGGGAATGGTTGTATTGGCAGTGATGAGCTTGGCAACCGCACCGCCCATGGTTTCAATACCCAGGGACAGTGGGATTACGTCCAGTAGCAGCATATCGCGGTGAATGCCAGCCATGATCGCCCCCTGTACGGCGGCACCCAGGGCGACAACCTCGTCTGGGTTCATCGCCGTGTACGGCTCCTGGCCGAACGAGTCGGCTACGGCGGCCTGCACCGTAGGAATGCGCGTGGACCCGCCAACCATGACAACCCGGGAGATCTGTGATACTTCGAGACCTGCCTCGTGCAGGGCCCGTTGGCAGCAGTCGAGCGTGCGCTGGATCCATGGCCGAATCATCTGCTGTAGCTCGTCGCGCGTCAGCATGTGTCGGAATACCCGGTTGGATCCAAGGTCGATCTCAATCGGGGCACGAGAGTCGTCAGAGAGCCGGATCTTGGTCGCTTCGGCCAGATTCCGCATCACCTGCCGGGTGCTCGGGGTGAATCGTGTCTCGGATCCGAAGCGTGCGCCGACTTGCGCCTGAATCAATTCAACGATCATGCGGTCGATATCATCGCCGCCTAGGTGTGTATCGCCTGCGGTGGCCAGAACCTGATCAACGGTACCTTGCGAGGTCTCTTGTAGACGCAGGATCGAAATGTCAAATGTTCCGCCACCAAGGTCGTATACGGCCACAGTTTCCTGTTTGGAAACTGCTTTGGTGGTGGCGGGTTGCAGATCCCTTGTTTCCGGTCCGGATTCTGATCCGGTCGCCGTCCGTTGACCTAATCCATATGCCAGGGCTGCGGCTGTGGGTTCATTGACGATGCGTAAGACTTCAAGTCCCGCCAGACGACCGGCGTCACGCGTGGCCTGGCGCTGGGCATCGTCGAAGTAGGCTGGCACGGTAACGACTGCTTTGCGCACTGGTGTGTCCAGAGCTGCCTGTGCCCAGCGGCGCAACTCGGCCAGAATCATCGCACTTATCTGTTGCGGGCTGACTTTATGCGATCCGATTTGCACGCGCGCCGTGTTGTGCTCTGATTCCGTGACCGCATAGGGCAGGTATGCCAGATCTTCCTTGAGATCTTCGGCGCTACGACCCATCAGTCGCTTGATTGAAAAGACCGTCGCATCGGGATATTCCACGGAGTGGCTCCGGGCATCTTCTCCGATGGCTTCGAGCCGACCACTGTCTACCGCGAGTCGCACCACACTGGGTAGCGCCCGCTGGCCTGACGGTCCCGTGAGAATCCGGGGCCCCGCAGTATCACAGTAGGCGACCAGCGAGTTGGTGGTGCCTAGGTCGATTCCGATGATCGGTTCTTGTGAATACTGGGTCATGGGGTGAAAGTGTATGCTAGTTGCAAGTCCGGAGGACGATGTATGTACCAGATTACGGTCGAAACGATGTTTTGTGCCGCCCATGCCCTGCGTTTGGCTGATGGATCGATCGAGCCGGTGCACGAGCATGAATGGCGATGTGCCGTCACCGTGGCCAGCAGTCAGCTTGATGAGATTGAAACTGTGATGGATTTCCACGACCTTTGCGCCATTGTCGATAGGATCGTGGAGCCGTTTCGTGAGGGCCGGCTCAATGAAATCGGGCCATTTTCGGAAGGTCGATACAACCCGAGTGCCGAGCGCGTGGCCTGGTGGATCGGAAGGCGGACGACGGAACAATTGCCTTGCGACGTTGCACTGATAAGCGTGCAAGTCGGTGAGGCGCCGGGTTGCACAGCGACTTATCTTCCCTGATGTTTGGTGCTGATTCGCACTCAGACGGCGAGAATCTGATCCAGTTTCTGGGTGGTCGGTAGAGGGAACGGAACTCTAGCCCCGCTGATCTGATTTGGTTTGCCTTGTATCTGTATGTGGTGCTGTGGATCGGGGCCGGATGCCCTGGCTATTTGTCTTGCTGCTTGTGTTCGCGGAACCTGGTCTGAAAATCTTTCGGTAGGGGTGTTGCTGGTTGGTTTGAAAAAGGTTCTTCAGATCGCAGATGCCGCAGGATGTCAGCAATGATGCGCGGGTCGTGATGGGCACTGATATGACCGTTTTGAAACGGCACGTCTTTCACCCACCAGGGGGCCTGGTTCAGCGGTGAGGCGTTGGCTGGCCCCACGACCATGTCGTCCAGTCGCACGTAAGGGTAGATCGGATATTCAGTGCTCTTTAGTGCCGTGTCTAGATTCTTGAGAAAGTCGCTGCCATGGCGCATGTCCTTGACCAATCCATTAGGGACCGGGAAGTTTGCCATTTTCGCACCTTGGTGGGGAGTGGCGATCGTGAATAACCTCTTAATTCGCAAATGCCGACCCTGCGCGTCTGGGATTGCGGCGGCGCGGGCGATCAGCCCTCCCATGGAGATGCCCACGGCATCGATTTCCATGGATTTCTCCGGATGGCCTGGTTCAGGAAAGGCTTCCACGACGTTTTTCAGAGCGCTACTCCGCGCGCAGTCAAATCCAGAGGCGAACATGAAGGTCGAGCTATCAACCCGTTCGTCCCCGGTCCCCTGTTTTATCTGTTGAGCGAGATAACTGGCACTAGGGCCAAAGTCGAACCTGCCACCGAATACGACGACGGGTCGTTGCAGGGCCCTGGGATTCTGGCGCATCTTTCTGATCGCTGCTTCAGCTTCCTTGACGGTGATAGGGAACGATGGGTTCACGATCCGCTGCGATGCGCAGCCTGCTAGAATCGAAATGGTCAGCAGAAGCAAGAGCTGTGAACAAAGAAATGGCATGAGTGGTGGTAAACGACCAAGCGTCCCCTAGGGGAGTCGAACCCCTGTTTCCAGGATGAGAACCTGGCGTCCTGGGCCACTAGACGAAGGGGACTGGTTGTCGGAAGCCTAGACAATAAGCTGGCTGACACTACAGATCAACCAGCCAAAATCTGTGCCTAAGCTCGCCGACACAGGCACTGTGGCTGGATGCCCAGGCGAGGCAGATGGTCTTCGACATCAGCCAGCCATCGTTTGGCGTCCATCGCGTAGCCAGCGGTTGGTCGGACATCCGGGAGCCGTTGCTTGAAAAAAGCGTTGAAACGAGCCATCAGAAGTTCGCGCGTGTACTTAGCGATCATGGAAGCCAAGGCTACAGGCATGTGCAGTGAATCAGCGTTGACCTCGAAGCGGACCTCCATTTGCCGTGGAGATTGCTCAAGGCGATAGATACATGATTTCGGCGATCGCTCTAATTCAATCAATCGTGCATCGGGAAAGTTCATTGCCAGTAGCTCGCGGTAATGGGTCCTTCCGCTTTGGCGATCGATGAAAACCAACGGGCGTTGATCACCGAATCGCTGCCAGATGTGTTGGAGGTGACCGGCAACAAAGGTGAAACTTGTCGCGGCCTTTGAACGAGTAGCGCTGACCATGCGATTGAATCGATCTTCGAATACGACTGCGGCGCCCAGATCTGCCACAGCCAAGGCCGCTTTGTTCGCTACTCCCGAGAGCATCGCTCTGGCCACGGCGACCTCGCCTGCAGTCGTTGCTGTCGGCAACTCGCCCCAGGGCTGCTCACTGCTGGGGGCATACCAAGGCAACTGGGTCAAGTCGTGGTGCTCGTGTTCGCCAAGGACGTCCAACCATTGATCAACCCGACTCGGACGGTGCCCAGCGATAGCAGCGAACGCGAGGCAACCTAATTCCAGATGCTTGATGCCTGCGGCCGGCGTCTTGAGCTTCTTTGAGTCATTGACCGCAATCCGACCCCGTCGCCGTGACAGGTTGCGGCAGACGGCTTCGTCGAGCAGATCCCAGAGATCAGCTTCGGGGTCGGGTACGGAAAAAATGGTTCGGCCGATCAGCAGGGGCCCGAACATCGGACCGTAGCCCGCCTCATCGATGCCCGCACAGATGGCCATGATCTTGGCCACTATACCGATCAGTTGGGCGCAGTTCGGGTCTGTGAACGAGTGGTGGATGAACTGTCACTTGTCCCAGCCCTACACGATTCGGTGCCTGAGTCTTTTCCGAGCCTCTTGCCAGGTCTAACGGCCACTGCCCCGGTATTGTCGGTCAATCCACTAGCGTGCCACCGCAACTGGACCCCGAACCTGCGGTGCAGCCATAGCAGTGATTGTCGGTGGCGATTCGGCGGCCACCCAATTGCCGGGGTGTTACATCCCATAGATAGGCCGCATCCAGAATTACCGGTAGTTCTAGGGCGTAGTTGAAGTCGCAGTCGTAAAGCTTACCCCGGTGATCGATGTGGATTTGGTGTCGACACATCAGTCCCTCGATTGTGTCCGGATTGTATGAATCGATGAGCAATTGCATGTAGTCGACGAGACGATTCTGTCGCTCCAGTTCATGACGCCACCGTTTGATCGGCATGTTAGTGATCGCCCACAAATCATTGAAGACCAGGCCGAAACGCTGCTTGAGTTCGCGGTGGTAGTCACCAGCAAGTGCCGCTTGGGATGGCGGCAGGTGTGGCCCGTTTGGATTATAGACCAGGTGGAGGCGTAATTTCGGATCTCGCCCATATCCAACATCGTTCAAGCACCGCAAGCCATCAATCGATGCTTCATAGGCGCCGCCACCTCGCTGGAGATCGACATTCTCCTCAAGATAACATGGCATGGAAGCGATCACTTCGACTTCATTGTCGGCAAGAAATTTAGGAATCCAGCGGTAGTCCCGCCCTTGGCGTCGATCAGCGTAGTTGAAAATCGTTGGATTGTATCTATCCATTACGTGTCGGCCGAGTTTGTGACAGTGTCGGACCAACCGACGGAAGTTTGGGTTCATTTCGGGACTTCCGCCCGTGATATCGATGGTCCTGATTTGGGGCCAGTCTGCGATCCATTGTAATACGCGATCCATGGTTGGGCCGGACATGTTCTGATCCGGTCCATCGAGTGCGGGGGACGACTCTATATGGCAGTGGCGGCAGGCCAGGTTGCACTGGCGCCCGATGTTGACCTGCAGTGTGTCAATCTGCTTCGCTGCGATCAAATCGGTTTCGAACCGATGATGGAAATCCTGCTGCTTCAGGATGGGTAGTGACTTTTTGGCGTTCATCGAGATCAATCAAATCAGAACACGATGGGATCAAATATTTAATGCTGGTTGAAGATTTACTTCTAGCAGCAGCCATCACCCTGGTAATGCCAGGTCGGTGCGGTCACAGTGATGTCGGTTTGTTCCAAAGATCGTAACGCCGCAGCGGTCTTATCACACACCGGCAGGGGCACGTTTGGTAGGAGCACGTGGCCGCAGCCGTCGTCGAATTGTACTTCTGGGCCCGAGTAAATTGCGGTGCGGCCTGTGAACACGCACGGTCCGTCATTGGGGATCGAGACTTTGAAGGCTGCCAGTTCAATGGTGTCTAGCAGCACATTTTGGTCCAGACCAAACGATTCGACATCGAGAAGACGATAAGGCGCGCGGCGGCGTATTTCGATGGTGCCAAATCCAGCTTCCACGATCTTCTTCAAGTACTCCTCCAATGTCAGGCATCCGGAGATGCATTGAGCCCGAAGAACCTCATTATTGGCCATCGATGGAGGCAACGGCCGTGGTGTGATCGGGTCCGACATCACCAATCGCCCCCGGGCCGCCAGGACCCGGTGGATTTCACAGAGCGCTTTTTCTAGATCACCATCAGTCGTGAAGATATTGAAAAGACAATTCTGGGCCGCGAAATCCACCGAAGTATCTTCGAGCGGTAGGGCCATCGCATCTCCGTCTAAGATCCGGACAAAATCTGGATCAAACCAGTCGTTGGTTTCAGCGGCTAGTTCCAGGTTTCGTTTTGCCACTTGGCGCATCTGGGCAACCGGATCGACGGCAATGACGCCGCCTGGCCGGCGAGTGAAGTAAGCCAACTGCAGTGCTTCGAGCCCACCACCAATACCGACGTACAGGACTCGCTGATCGGCCACCATGTCCTGTAGGTGGATGGTAGTACCGCAGCCGTAATTCATCTCGTGCATGATTGGTGGGATATGTAGTCCCGGCAGGTAACGTGGGGCTTGAGGCACACAGCAGAGATTAGACTCGGGCGACTCGGCCGCACGCCTATAGACTTCCTGAACGGTGTCGTGATAGCTCATGAGTGGAGTCAGAGTGTGGAAACGGGGTTTCTGGAACTTACGCTGATTTTATTCTTTTTTGGTCGTCCCGGCCAGCCATTCATCATAGTCAGAGGGGCTTACTGGCTGTCGCCATGTTGAATCTACAGGCCACATGGGCCTGAGCAAGGCAGAGACTGTGATGATCAAGGAATCGTTCTGATTACACGCCAGAGCACTTTTTGAAAGGAGCTGGCCATTGATTGCCACCACCCGTACAGGAAGATTTAGCATCGGGTTTTGTTAACGCGGAGTTGTTGGAGAGCAAGCCCCCAGTTCATTGATTCTATGGGCTGGGGAGAACGGGTTTGCTTGTATCGACGCGGATCCTCGGGCAGAGGAGGCCAAGCAGGCTATCGATTTTGGGATTGCCGTCGGCATGGTGGCTCTGACACAGTATGCCAACATGCTCTCCATCGATATTGCCACACGGGAGGAAGTAGTAGAACAGAACCAACGGTTTATTTATCAAGCGAGCGATGTTGGTTCTAGGGAAAAACTCTTTGTTGTTACGTTGCTGAGGAATCCTCTACTCGA
>CAUZOD010000057.1:0-12720 GCA_963581115.1 Phycisphaerae bacterium
CTATGAATTGGGTGATGTGGCCGAAGTATTTCTGCGCCCCGTCGGATCAACCTGGTACTGGGAGTTGTACGCGACACCACATGGGCACAAGACCGAGTTCTTCTTCCCTGGCCGCGGCCGATTGCCTCTTCCCAGCTGTTTCGGCGACCAGAACCAGCGTAACATGCGTGTTGCGGCAACAAACCGAGGCTCAATCAATGACTGGACGGATCGCGACCACGGCTGGTCGGCGGAATTCGCAGTGCCCATCGCAGATTTAACTGAATATGGGAACAAGATCGGACCGCAGAGCCAGTGGCACGCCCTCGTGGCACGTTACAATTATTCGCGATACCTGGATCGACGTGAACATTCCTCTGCACCGACCTTGTCAGAATTGGACTATCACCGGCTGGAAGACTACGCGGTTTTGAAATTTGAATGAGCAGTGATGAACTGTGCCTGCAGCCAACGGGCTGATCCTGCCTCCCAGGATACAAGGAACTCACGATCACAATGGAGGGGACATATTCCACGCTAGCGATGGATCACCGCTTCACCTTGAACTACGCGACCACTCTGCCTTGTCCCGAGACAGCCCTGATGCGTTGAGGATCTCGTTGCTCAGTGCGCCAGACCAGACAGGTCACCCGACAGATCAACAAATATAAAATGTTCGCCGCCCCAGACGATATGATTGTTCGATTTTCTGGGGCAGGAATCTTCCTGGCCACCAGCGTCGACAAAGAAGGCGAGCGAGGTTCCACCGTGATACGTATTGCTTGAGGTCACCGCCTGGTCGGTGCCACGGTAAATATCTTGACCCACCGCATCGACAAAGAAGGACATTCCGTTCATTGCTGCAGCTCCCTGGCTGAATCCGCCGCCTTCATATCGATCATTGCCTGCCTCGTCGAGAAACAGCATCACCGACTCGTCCCAAGACAATCCAGTAGACACAGCGTAACGCGGCGTGTAGTGATCATCACCTCCCGATTCGATCATGATGCCCGCAGCTTGGTGCGCGGAGAACCCCTGCGCATAGCAAGAGCCAATGCATGATCTGCGTCCATGCCACCACTGTAGGTAGAGAACGCCCAAACCATAAAAGTACCCACCACCCTGCGAAAAATTTCCTGCCTCCATCCGATCGCGGCCTCCGGCATCATAAATCACGCCGACACCGCCGGATGCATAGGGACGATACTCAAGTCCGACCGCCTGACCCCAACCGCCAAACACGCCGGTTGTGCCATAGCCACTAGGAGCCTTGCCCTTGCAATAGTAACGATCACCCTCACGTCCACGATCACACAACACGCCCAAGCCGCCCGGAAACCCCACCCCTTGGGCGAGTAAATGTGCGATGTAGCTGTCCGTGCCTTCTTCGTCAATCAGCAAACCCGCTCCCCAGTGACCCGCCCCTTGATGTAGTTGCATTCCGCGGTATACATCGCGGCACGATCCACCAATAGCCCGATCCCCATGAAACCGGTCGCCTGAGTAAAGTACGTGCCGATGTAGCTATCATCGCCGTCCAGATCAACCAGCACACCCACGCCCAGATCGCCGCAAGCCTGGTTGAACCGTTCATACGTTTCGAATGCGTCATTGCCCGCATAGTCCACCAGAACAGCTGATGGGATCAACCCCCAAACCGACCGGGCCTGAGGTCCGGCATAGATATCATCAACACTAAAATCGAATATGGCGGCGTGCGCTGCTTCGTCATGGCGATTTCTGGCCCGCCCTGCAATCAGAATCGGCCCATGCGGCGTGTCGCGACGAGCCGCCACTTCATCGCTCAGATCTCGTCCCGACACCGCCGCAGCATTCTGAAGTGACTCCAGAAATGGACCCTCGATCAAACGGCAGATCCACCCGACCTGACGGGCCAGGGTATCGACGTCCACTCAACCTGCAATATCGAGCAAGTGGAGATCGGCTCGCTGACGATCCCGATCCGGATCGTAGCTGAGAACGCGATGATCCAGAAAGGCTTCGAGCAGTGAGTCGCGGTGCTCAAGAACAAATCGCACGTCCTTCGCAGGAATCTGCGAAAATGCCTGAACATGTGCCGCAGCTGCCCGAGCAAGAACATGCTCAACAAAGGCCAGATGGCCGTCTAGATCTTGGCCCACATATGAGGGCGTCTCAGGCGATCCGCGGTCAAACGCTAAAGAAGGTCGCCCGCCTGGTACACAAAAATCCGTCAGTACATAGCGCACGCATCGCATCAGTGCAATGTTCGAATGATCTGTATCGCCTGCCCCAACCAGCATGCCCTCGACTAGTTCGCGACTGATTCGTTCCAAGCGAAATGGATCGCGGTGCACATACCGCACGATTGGCAACCGCTCTGGATCGGGAAAGCGCTGGCTCCGATCCAGCCGTTCCCATAGATCATCGCATGCCCCAGAAAATCCACAAGCACTGACCAAGAACCGGCATAGCCGCTCGTGACCTGTTACCAACTCAGTGAGGTCAGGTCTCAACTATGCATTGGATGGCCCGCCGCCAGGTTCGGAAACGGTACGGGGGAATCGCCGCAGTTTCATGTCAAGTTCAATCAAGCGAGATACATCCCCGACATCGTCCTGACGAAGCAACAAGACGGGAATACTACGGCCGGACTGAGGCACCTCCGCTTCCCCTGCCCATGATCGACTCAATCGAATCTGATCGTTGGTCCAGGCCTTCCCATCGATACTGACCAACACGTCGCCCAGTTCCAGACCAGCCTGCTCGCCCGAAGAATCGGCCGCCAACCCGCGTCAGTTTTAGTCCGTACGTGGAGGCATAACGGCGGTCCACCGGCAATGACACTACATCACCACTAAGACCAATGAAAACCTTGCCCGCATACGACACCTGCGGGTTGGCCTCACTCAATTGGCTCCAACTGATCACTAGGATCACGAAAATTGACCGTCTAAATATGGCAGCCATTCATCCGAAGTTCCAATTTCAGTCCCGATCGCTCGATGCCACTATAGCGGGGTCGGCAACGGCCAGGCGCCCATCAGCCATAGCTAATAAAATGCTTGAGGATAAAATCATTCAATGTCCCAGAAAAGAAGCTCACGCATCACCATGGGGCCCGGAGGGATTGTATACCTCCTGATCACTTCCTTAATCCTAGGCGCATCGATCTATACACAGGCCAACCTCTTGTTCTGGGGCTTCGGCCTGATGATTGACGGATTAATCTCGTCAGTAGGAATCGCCTGGTATTCGCTGCGCCAAATCCCGATCAACTGTTTACTCCCACTACACGGTGTGGTCGGATAATCGATGGTCATGCGATATCAGGTCACCAATGGCTCCTGGCTGCCGGCATTCAGTCTTGTCATCACGGAAACTTGGGGCCGCGGCCGATCCGGCTGGAAGCATGAAGGCCCCGCTAGTTCTTAAAATCCAAATGGCCCAGGGCTGCTTGGACGGCCACATGGATGGGTAATACATATTGGTGGTCGCCAGTCAATACAGGTCCAATCGCCCTGCTGGCCCGTACGCCGTGGGCACCTGCGTTTCGACCGTATTGAGATCAGCACGTCGTTTCCGTTTGGCATCGTCCGAAAGATCTTCCAGGTCGACCGGAGCGATCGTATCCTCGTTTATCCAAATCTCTATCGGATCAATCACCATGTGATTGGCTCTCTCTTGCGCACCAATCCCGTGGGATACAAGCATATCGATCGCGGCGGCGGAGTCGAAGAGTTCCTGGGTGTGCGTGAGTACCGATCCGGCGACAACCTCAAGCTTGTGGACTGGAAGCGTAGTGCGAGCACCGGAGATCTGGTTGCTCGGGAATTGGCCCAGCTCAGTCCGCCACGAACCATGCTACTGCTGGATCTATCCTCACATACTGCCACACCCACCGACATCGACCGAGCCGCCTCCGTGGTGTGCGATGCGTATCTGAACCGCTGCCAGATCGGCATGGCGGTGCACGGTGCCGAATGCGAAGTCTTCCCGATCCATCACAGCCTCCCCCACCGCACAAGCATCTTGGAAGCACTATCCCTGCTGACTCCCGCTGAATCCTCCAATAGGCCCTTGCTGCCAGCTGAGCCGACAGTCATCATCCGTCCAAACCATGCGGATCCACCGGGGACCGCCCGGGGCCGTGGGCGCGTGCTGATCGCTGCGAACTTATCGCATTATGTGACCGAGGTGGATCCAGCCGATCTTCTGACACAACGAACCCTGCCGACGATGCAGCCTGCCAGACAAAGGTCCACATGATCAGGTGATCAGCATGCGACTAATCTTTCTCTTTCGACGATTTGTGTTCGCACTCGTGATGATGGGAATCGTGGCGTTCTGCATGGCCGAGGGGAACCCCAGCATGCTGCTGATCGTTGGAGGATTTGGCGCACTGTCCTGGTACGTCACTGAAGGACCCAACGGGCAACCACTCTCGCGGCGGATGATCAATCTCGCGCCAATTGGTGCGGTCATCTGGCTGCTGTTCGACTTGTACTGGCAGACATGGCACGTGATTATCGCCATGGGCCACTTCATGATGTGGCTGCAGATCATTCTTCTATATACGCGCAAGTCCAATCGCGAATACGGTCAATTGCTCGTCCTGAGCCTGATGCAAATGATCGGGGCAAGCGTGCTGGGCGTTTCCATGGTCTGCGGCGCGCTGCTGGTAGGCTATTGTGCACTGGCGGTGGTCACGTTGCTCTTGTTCCAGTTGAAGTCCACAAGCGGCCGAGCACTCCAGGCCAATCGTGCCGCGGTCCGGCGGGAAGGAATATTGGCCTGCCGAAGGTAATCATGAGCCGAGGCCATCGGTGGCATTTTCGCCTGCTGGCGATCACACTAGCCTGTTCTGCGGTGGTTTCGCGACAATTATATTCATCCTGATCCCACGGACCGGAGATGTGCACCTGCCCGGGCATGTGGCCAACCCTATTACGTCACCGCGCGTGGGTTTCAGCCAGCAGGTGGAGCTAAGTACATCCCCATCAAGCCAAGGTGGAAAAGAACCAGTCCTTAAATTTCAGGTCACGCTGAATGGTCACGATGTCGGCAGCGAGAAAATGCACTACCTGCTGCGAGGCGAGGTACTTGACTACTACGATCACCGAAAGCACACCTGGACCCGAAGTCATGCCGCAGCCGATCAGGATCGATCCGTTCCTCTACCCAGCCAAGGAACCACCTTGGCCGAAATCGAGACCGACGCGCCGCAGCTTGAAGCGATCATCACGCTCAGACGATCCCGATATCGCACATTGTTCACCGCCTGGCCCACAAGCCACGTGTCTAGTCCCCACATTCCCGAGGTTGACTTCAATCCAATCGACCTGCAATTGAGCGCAAGAGAATCCACAGCTGGCGATGTCATCTATACCCTACGCTGACCGTTAAGTCCGCCGCGTGACATGTCAAGACGATATACCACACAGTTCCCGATCGTGCAGCATTTGCCGGCCCCACCGCGATTGAGGGGCATACCCTCGCGGTTCGGTGCCAAGCCACAGTCCTCTACCGCTTATGCCCGTTGGTAGCCGGTGCAATTGGATCGGATCAAGGATTTGGCGCAGAACGTCTTAACCAAGCGAGGAATCAAAAACAATTCCACCACAACACCCGGCACAAGCAACGAACACATCGTCACCGGACTAAGTGAGTTCCTCACGAACGAATTTAAGTGCAACCTATCCAATCCACGTACCCATGCTGATCAGGATCCGGTGGTTCAGTTTCTGTTTGACCAACGACAAGGCCATTGCGAACTGTTTGCCTCAGCACTCGCAGCGATGTGTCGGTCCATCGGCCTGCCCGCTCGGGTGAACACGGGCTATCGTACCAGCGAATACAACCTCATTGGTGGATACTACGTTGTACGGAGATCTCATGCCCATTCATGGACAGAGGTTGACCTTGGACCGGAGTTGGGTTGGCGACCGTTCGATGCAACTCCTCCCGACGAAGTGCGTGCCGAGCACGCCGTGCAGAAATCGTGGCTCACCAGCGTACGAGAATTATATGGACACATGGAGTTCGCCTGGATCAAGTTGATCGTTTCTTACGATCAGCACACGCGCCAAGCGGCACTCGACAACATCAACCATTCCATCGTCAGTTCATATAATGATGAAAAAATCTGGATTGGCCAGATTGTATCTTTTGCGCGAGGGCTCTCTACGCTCTGGCGCAACGACCAGATCAGCTACAGCCTAGCGGGCTTCATCATCGTCATCGGCAGTCTCATGCGCACACTTGTGGTCCACCGGCGGCAGCTCGCAGCACTACAGATTTCTGCAGTACCTCGGTCACGCCGGAAAGGATTGACCAGACGCCTGCGATTTTACCTGATTATACTCGATATGCTCGAGCGGCACGGATTCGTTCGACCAAGATGGCAAAGCCCACTGCACTTTGCCCAGCAGCTTGCACAAAAGCACCCCCAAGGTCTGGATGCAGTCCTGAATCTGACCGAGCAGTTCTACGAAATCCGATTCGGACATCGTAACCTGGATCTGCATCGCCAACAGCAGATCCAATCGCAGTTGAAGCTCCTTGAGAACGCGCTGAGCAGACGTCAGTAAAATAACCGGTGAAGAACCACACCACGTACGTGCATGGCCGATACTTTGCAAAACCAGACGACCGACGTCTCCCCCAAGACGCCCGTAACAATGTCGCCTTCCCCTACCATCCAGACCGAAGCCGCCATACCGGCAATGGCGCCTGCCGGACATACGTCCCGTGACCATGCCCCCCTCCCTCCACGCCCTGGCAAGGCGGTCACCTGGATGCTGATGTTTGGTTGCCTGACGATCGGTGCGGCCCCCATGCTCATGGACATTCAGCGACAGCGGCCTTGGAACGGGCACGAACAAACTTCGGTTGCCATATCCCTTGCGACGTGGCGCCACCTACACCGATTACCGGTTGATAGCATCGGCCTTGAGGCTCTCACACCGATCTACCAAGATCAACCCTATCTCGCCGCCGCGCCGGGAACCACTTGGATACACCTCGCGGCATTTTTACTGAACGACTCGCCGACATTGTCGCCGTCACAGGCTATTTTGGCGGGCCGCCTGGCCTCAGCAATCCTGGGCCTAGTTGCATTGCTGGCAATCTTCTGGACAGGTTTCAGTGTCGGTGGACTGGGAACTGCATGCTTTGCCACCCTGGTATGCTTGGCCACGGCCCCATTCATCTACGCTGGTCGCCTAGCGAGTGGCATCATGCCCGAACTTGCATTCAGCCTGCTTTCTATCGCTGCAGCATTCTGGTCGATACGCCCGTTGCGGCCAACCGCTTCCCTCGTGCGACAAGGGTTGGGTTGGATGACCTGCGGATTGGCAATGGGCGCGGCAGTGATGATAGCCGGACCCACCGCGTTTGTATCCACGCTACTGCCAATTCTGATCATTCTCCTTCTTTGCCCACATCGGATCAGCCATCTGCTGGGAATGGTCGCCGCTGCCTTTATCGCAACACTGATCGTCACGCCTTGGGTGGTCTATGCCCTTGACCAAAACCCGGAAGTCTGGAAACGATGGCTCGCAGACCTTGGTCCCAACCATGTTCCAGTTGGAATATTCTGGAAGCAAGCTGGAATCCGAATACTGCTTATACTTACGGCAGTCATGCCCTGGACACTGTGGCTGATCGCAGCGTTGGTTCAGCCGTTTAGCGCCTCATCAGCAGGTACACGGATGCGATTATTTCTCGGATGGGCGTGGTTTGTCACAATAACCACGTGGATCCTGATCCGACCTGATGATACGACGATCTGGATACTTGCACCAGCACTGCCTGCCGCTGCAATTCTCATTGGACAGCTTTTTCAACAGTTTACAGATTTGTCTGCGGAAGGACGCCATGCCCGCACGTGGCGAATCTTGCGATGGCCGCATGTAATGGCCTTGCTGGCGGCATCGATCAGCTTGCCCCTCGCCCTAAACTTTCAGGATTCCCTAATGGAACGCGAATATCTCGACGGACTGCTGACTGCAACCATGCATGGCAGTTATTGGTTTGGCGCCGGTGTCGTGCTAGTATCAATAACCATGCTCAGCTTGCACTGGGCGAGCAAGCACTACCCGGGACGCACGTTGATCGCCTGGTCGGTGTGGACCGTAACCGCTTTTATTGTGCTACTGATCCCGATGGTACGCGGGCCGATCCTGGATACTACTGTTTCTGAGCCCCTCGACACGGCAGCAGCCGTAAACCCTGCCCCCTAACGGCGGTAGAGCCCGCCGCCGGCAAGAGTGCCAGATGCCTGCTACAAACCGTATTCTGGATGCCAATGCCAACCGTGCCCGCGAAGCGATGCGCGTCATGGAGGAGTCAGCTCGCTTTCTGCTTGATGACGCCAATCTGACGCAGCAACTCAAGCAGTTGCGACATGATTTTTCCCTCGCCATGACAAAGGTTCCTGCCCTCGACGCCAACCGCAATACTCCTGGAGATGTTGGAACTCGATGGACAGCTCCCAGTGAATTAGCCCGAGAATCGGTCGCCGGCACAGTCATCGCCGCAGGCATGCGATTGTCTGAAGCTCTGCGGACAATTGAAGAGTTTCTCAAAGCGACACCCAACATCGGGTTGGCCTCAGACATCGAGCAGTTTCGCTATCGGGCTTATGATCTGGAGCAGCGTCTGAACCTTGCCCACGCCACGGGGCGTGCCCAACAGTGGCGGCTGTGCCTGATCCTTTCCCAGCGGTTGTGTCGAATTGATTGGACAGACGTGCTCGACATCGCTCTGGCAGCAGGAGTCGATTGTGTGCAACTGCGTGAAAAGGGGATCGAAGATGGTGAGCTACTCGAACGCGCTCGGCAGGTAGCCCGTCAATGCCGCGGGCGAGCTACTTTTATCGTCAACGACCGGCCCGATATCGCACTGCTGGCAGGCGCCGATGGTGTCCACGTCGGTCAACTGGACCTGCCGCTCAAACAGGTGCGCAAGCTCGTTGGTCGTCAGTTACTCGTGGGAATGAGCACCACCGATCTGGGCCAAGCCGTTACAGCCCTACAACAGGGAGCTGACTACTGCGGCGTCGGCCCAATATTTTCCAGCACAACCAAGGTCAAAGAACGGATCTCTGGGCTACCGTACCTGCGCCAATATCTGTCTTGGGGAAAACTGCCACACCTGGCTATCAGTGGAATTGATGCAAACAACATTAATCCGCTGGTTGATGCCGGTGCCAAAGGTGTCGCAGTCAGCAGTGCAATCTGTTCGGCCGATAACCCCAGCGAGGTCTGTCATAACCTTCTGGCAGCACTTGGGCCATCCCGCGGTGCCAACGTCGATATCACGGGTTCAGGTGATTCGCATTAACCCATTCTATCTGGTCGAATGTCCTAAGAATATCGAATCCATGATCTGGATCTACCGGGGCGAACCATTAGCGCGGCCCGCATGCCTGCAGCTTGCGCTGCACTTAGTTCCGCGGTCACGTCGCTTAAAAAAAGAATCTGGTCTGCTGGCCAACGGTACTCAGAGGCAATGTGATGATAGCTGTCGGATTCGGTCTTTGGGCCAATCGTGGTGTCGTAGTGCCCTTGAACCCACCGCCGTAGATCACCCGCGTCCGTGTGGGGAAAGGATAATCTCTGTGCGGCAACACTCCCTGAAGAAAAGATACGCACGTCTGCACCAATATCGTGCCATTGACGCATCGCTACTGGAACATCGGCAAAAACGTGTGACTGCAACTCGCCGTGGTCATAGCCATCCTTCCAAATCTGGCCCTCCAACTGCTTGAGACCGGTGGCTTTAATATCGGCATCCATTAACCGGTGGGCCTCGGCGATCAGTTCGTCACGATCAAACGGCTGATCAGCCTTGGCATCCTTGGCCATCTGCTCAGATATCGCCAGTAGGTCCGGTTCCTGCCAGTACCGATTAACGTAGGCATGTAAGTGGCGGCGGGCAAAAGGAAACAACACGTCGTAAACATACGCAACCGATGAGGTTGTGCCCTCGATATCGAGCAAAATTCCGCGGCCGGAAAACAGAATTACAGGTTGGTAGGGCGGTTGGAAACAGGCTTGTGGGTAGGGATATAGAAGATCAGAATTCAGCGGAACAATGGCTCAGTTTAACGCAACTGAACCAGACGAGAACCGATTATTCCCCTTCAAACCTCGATCGAACTATTGAACGTCTGCTTCGGTGGTACGAATTGGGGTCCCCAACATACGGGCTGATAACGAAGATGGATACCCCCCCACATAATGCGGCGACCATCCAGAGGTATCTTGAAAGAGCCGGATGGCCCGAATGGTGAGCTCATCGCAAAGATTGAACCAGTGACGTGTTCCTGCCGACACGCTGATCATGTCCCCCGCTTCAGTTTGAACAGTGAAGACGGAGGCCGTGTCTGGATGCAGATGGAAAATACCCCGGCCTTTTAGAATAAACCGCACCTCGTCCTCGGTGTGGGTGTGCTCCCGATTGAACTTGTCCAGCATTGCCTGGAGACCCGGAGTTTCCGGGTTCACACTGATCACGTCGGCAGTGACATAGTTCCCCGCAGCCATCAGTTGCTGGAGTTCCTCGCGGTAAGCCTCCAATATCACTTCGGGTGAGGCATCTGGATCCACACGATCCTCGAGCGGCCAGCGATGGTAGTCGATGCCGTATCGGGAAAGAAAGCTTTATATCTCGTCAAAAATTTAATGGTTCGATCTTCTTCTGGAATGGTTACAACGGCCATGCCTGGTTCTCTCTAACGGGTCCTCTGGTCCCTGTTCTGCCCCTATTCTCTGCCTGAGATCCTCTCCAGTAGACTATCCGATCCCAGTCACCAACTCATCCTTCCCGAATGACAACTTCAAATAAAAATTCAAGTGTCTCCACATGCCGTTTGGCATCAAGGATATCACGACCCCACGTGTATAACCCATGACGTCGCAATAAAAACGCATGGCTCGGAGTAGCGGATGGATGGTTGAATATCCTTTGTACCTGCGCAGCCAGTGAGGGAATGTCCTGGGTATTGTCGAAAATAGGAATGCGTAAGCCAGCACGGTGGGACTCGATGCCAGTAAGGCCCTTAAGCATTTCAAAATCGTCCAGCATCAATTCGCCCTCACCCGATGGCCCCGCATGACGTTGCGACAGCAACGTTGACCAGATCGAGTGGGTATGCAAAATCGCTCCCGCACCTCTATGATCGACAATAATAGTGTGCAACAGTGTTTCGGCTGAGGGTCGGGCGGCCTCTTGACCACATGCCCCCCATGTTCATTCACCACTGTAAAATCCGCTGCACCTAGCCGATCCTTGTGCTTACCACTGGCAGTAATCAGAAGCCGTAATGGCTGCTTCCCCACCACTGTAGTTGCTGCTGGTAGCCAACGACCAGCCGCGGGCATGAAACTCTCGGCCGAGATCGATCAACTGATGTTTGACTGCCGCATGACCGTCGCCGGTCGCAACGACCCGTGGGGGCACCTTGATCTGGCGCGAAAACTCGTCATAACCGTGATTTGCCCCACGCGCAACAGGACACCCAAACCGCCCCTTGCTAGGCCCGAACGGCGGCCTGGCGCGACGCCGGTGACTGTGGGCTGCCAACCAGTTCCGCATTGGTCTTGAATCTCTGCAACGCCTTCAGCAACTGCTCGACCTGTTGCGTTGGTTTCATGTTCATCAGGCGGCGGCGTAAAGCTTCCATTGTCTCCAATTCATGCTGAGAAAGCAGCAGGTGCTCCTTGCGTGTCCCTGAAGCCGCCAAGTCGATCGCGGGAAAAACCCGGCTCTCTGAAATCTTGCGATCGAGGATCAACTCCATATTCCCGGTGCCCTTAAATTCTTCAAAGATCACCTGATCACCTCGGGACCCAGTGTCAACCAATGCCGTGGCAATGATCGTCAATGAACCGCCTTCTTCAAACTTGCGGGCAGCACCAAATAACTTTTTTGGGATTGCCAAGGCTCCGGCATCAAGTCCACCGGAAAGGGTGCGCCCGGTCCCTTGGAGGCCCGGCGCAGTGTTGAACGCCCGCCCTACACGGGTCAGCGAATCCAGCAGCACAACTACGTCCTTGCCCTGTTCGACCCACCGTTTGCATCGCTCCATCGCCAATTGCACAAGGCCCACGTGGCGATCCGGCGAATGATCATTGGAACTGGCCCACACTGTACAGGGCACGTTGCGACGAAAGTCAGTTACCTCTTCTGGCCGTTCGTCCACCAGTAGCGCAATCACAATGCACTCCTCGTGATTTTTATGCACCGCAGTAGCAATGTTCTGTAGCAATATCGTTTTGCCTGCTTTCGGGGGCGAAACGATCATGCCCCGCTGGCCATATCCAATCGGACAGAACAGGTCGAGCAACCGGCAAGCATCTGGGCAACCAGGATGCTCCAGCGTCAAGCGTGGCGTTGGATCAATGGTAGTCAGGTCCTCAAATCGACGAACTTGATCCGCATACTGCTGAGGCTTACATTCCTCTACCTTGAGGATTTTATTGACACGCAAGGCATCGGGGGAAATGGCGTTGCGCTTGGCAGGCTTCTGTAATTTCTGCTTCTTTTTTCCCCGCTGGCCCTTTGGTGGACCGCCGCCCATAGGTTTGCCCAGATCCACTTCCAGGAGCAGTCCGGGGCGCAACGACATCCGTTCGATCAGTTGGGCTGGAACCACCGGATCGGTTGCTTGCGCCACGTAGGTTCCGTTAAGCTGGCGCAACCTACCATCGACCCGTGTGGTCACTTCGAGAATACCGGTAGCCGTAGGCATATCAA
>CAUZOD010000058.1:0-12677 GCA_963581115.1 Phycisphaerae bacterium
ACAATACAGATGCAGTGTGGTGTTGCCATTTGACTTAGACTTCTTCCACGAGACGGTCGTAGCCGAATGTGCGTCGACTGAGAAGGCATCAGCGGCCATTTCATCCATGATGCCCATCAGGCTGGGTTTGGTGCTGTCGCCCCGGTGATCTCGTCCGCTGCCACGAATGTCCGGTGTCATGCGGATCTCAAATAATTCTCGGGAACCGCTCGCCTTTTTCGTGGCTAGATAGTCATGGTCGTGGTCTATGCTGTAAAGGCGATTTATTTCAAAACCGCGTTTGCCTTTGACAAACTCCATGCCGAGCTGCTTGTTGGCGAAGAGGATGCGGTCGTCCCATTCCTCGATGTCGATATGATTCGGGTGCAATTCGAAGAATCGCGTTGCGTCGTTGGCCGCTACTGTCGGCTCAATCGCGTAAACGAGGAAAAATACAAGACACACTTTTGCCGTACGATTCATGATTCTGGCCCATTTTAGTCACTGATGTTTTGCGTATAGTTGCCACCGAAGTTGAGTTGACCAATCGGAATCTCTCAGTTGATTCTCGCCCGGATACAATAGCAGGTTAATTTGATCTGCCACAGTGTGAGCATGTTTATTCCCCAGTCGTATGATGGAATCAGAAAATGACGTGCCGCGGACAATTAATGCGTTTGTATATGCCGTGCAAACATCCCTTCAAGAAGGTCGACCATGGGTTTACTCTTATCGAACTGCTGGTAGTGATCTCGATCATCGCGTTGCTCATCGTGATTCTGCTTCCAGCACTCAGCGCGGCCCGAGAGACCGCACGTGAGACGATATGTATGAGCAATCTCAGACAGGTGGGTCTGGCCCAGACGACGTATGCGAGTAACTACGAGGGCTGGACGTCGCTGCTCTATGATCCAGTCCAGCGTTTGAGGTGGTATGAGCAGCTGATGGCGGAGGGCATCATTGGCACGCCGGCAGTAGGTGCCAACAATATCTTCATGTGCCCCAGTCATCCGCCGGACGGATGGGGGAACAACTGCGTCGCATGGTGCTCCGGCCACGCCTACGGCTTCAGGATGAGCTCGAAGGTCTGGAGGAACCATCTAGGGGGTGTCAGCAATGGCGACAAGACGCAGTACCGGCTAATGGACGGCACCATCATCGACACCATCGCGGCTCTTCGCTTCGACAGTATGTCGGATTTTATTTACGTCATGGATTCTGTCAGAAACTTTCCCGCGCCCTCCCTCCATTTCCAGTGGTACTACGTGCGGAACTGGGGCAACGGCGAGGACGACGTACACCTGCGCCATCGCGGTCCGACGGGCAACTTCCTTTTCGGTGATGCGCATGTGGGCCGACTGGGATATGGTGACCTGATTGGACACTACGGGGATAACCAGGGCAGCGACGCCTTCAGTGCCCTAGCGATCGACGCGTCCCCAGCCGGTGACCTGAATCTTTATCCATATGCCGCGATCACAAGACCCTAAGGCACCTAATCAATTTAAATACCACGTGTGGAACTGATTGATCTACCTGCTATTTGCATGGACGTACAGCATATTGCACGTTCTCGCGCGCACACTAATAACGGCCTGACTGTCGATCTCATCAAGTGGGGGCAGCCAGACTCCGCGCTACGGCACTGGGCGGATAGGCTCGATGGCGACTTCCATCCGGCCCGCCAAGTCCAAGCGGATGGAGATTTTCTCGTCTGCATTGGCACGCGTGGTCATCTTAGGCCCGATGGTGAGCCGATAGCCTGCGCCGGACTTCACCGGAAAGAGTCCCGACGCCAGGTGCAAGTGAGCCGGGCCTTGGCCGTTCAACTCGACGCGCATGCCACCTGAATCATATTGCATCACACGCGCATTAACCTCCGATACGGTCTGAAGTATCACGGGGATTGGCTCTATTACCGCCGATTCATTCCTGTCCAAGACCAGTTCAGTACGGGCCTCGGCTGCATTGACGGTGGTGATGAATTCGTGCTGAACGGCTCCTCCCCGATCATCGAACTTGTAGACCCGATGAAGTTGCCGGCTCTCAGGCCAACCGTACACGCCCGGCACCATAGTGACAATCCGTTCGGGACCGCGCACCGTCCCGGGACGAATTTGGGCGAAGGTCATGGGAAATTGCAACCCCGCCAGTGTCGGAGATCCCTCGCCGGAAAACCGCTCAAACGGCTCGCCGTAGGAAAACCACAATTCGCCCCAACTAAGCTTGTCCAGCATGTCCAGATACACGTCGCGTTCACTACGCAACGCTGGGCCCCACGCTTGAGCCAAGGCCATGACGCTTGGAGCCAGGTGCAACTGGGGTCCTGACGCACACTCGTTGTTAAAAATAATGTACTTTTCGTTGGCAATGCTCCGGGTGAAGACACAGTTATTGGCCAACACTACGCCGCCTTTGTCCTGAATCTTTCGGGCATAGGCAATCATGGACGGTTGTGACAGTAACAAGACTGAATTGATTTTTCGGCGGATCGTCTTGGTCTGTGGGTCGATCTCGGCAGAATGGCCGTCCCACCGCAAATCCGTGTCGTAAGACCATTGACCCTGATAACCGGCAAGAAATCCATCCATGAATCCGCCATCCAGACCGATGTAATCCATCATCACATCCACGCTCTCGAGCATCGCCTGATGAAATGAATTGCCGGGCGTAGGATAAAAGATCCACCACCGCCAGCCCTCGGCCTTGCGTTGGAGACCAAAATCAGTTCCATCACCCCAAGACGCCTGCGTATTGTCGGCGGCAATCACCTTGGAGTCAGCAAAACGATCGGGGGTATTGGTGCAATAAAGACTGTGGGCAATATGTAAAACAACTTTCATGCCAGGATATTTTTTCTTGATGTCAGCAACTTGCTGCTTGAGAAAATCCATTTCCTGAGGAAAATCCACGAACTCCACGCCTTCGATGTGCAGATTTGGATCGTCACGGGCATTGGAAATTGACGGAATAATGGCGACCTTCATCCCCAACCGTTCGACTTGCCCACGCGGCGGTACGGAGCGGCGCCCGATGAAAGCTTGTACATCATCAATGGTGGCAATGCGCCCCTCGACCGTACGAAAAGCATTGATGAAATCGTAGTAATCTCGCGATGTAACGGGGTAGACCGCCCACTCCAGGGTATAACGCTTCCCGGGCGGCAAAGCGAATTTCTCTGTGGCAATGCCCGCTACCTCTTCCAGGACGTAGGGCTCGGCTTGAACGACATACACATCATCTACGGGTACGATTCCGAACCCGACATTCTTGTCAGCGAAGAAGACCGAGGGGCCATAGTCGGGATAGGATAGTTTCAGTTTGCGGCCCCGCCTCTCGAATCCTGAAATACGAGACTCTGTAATCGGGTTGGCCCCCAGTGGCGTCTGGTTATGAATCAAGAGACCAATATCCTGCGTCGTGGTGTTGGAAAAAGTATCCTTGACATACACATGGGTAGGAAAGATGGTGACATCGCGATCAAGTGTGTAGAACGCGCCCTGTGCCGTCACCGTGTAGTGATTCTTATCCAACTGGTGAGGCCTGACCCGCCAGATCTTTTCGCCTGTCGGGTTGCCTTTCACGGTCAGGTGATTGAAGTCGCCATTGGGCCATGAGATGCGTGACTCGAACTGATAGCGCGACCCGTTGGCGATCACTTCAAACCCGCCGCCGTGTCCCTGCCGAAAACGAAACCGTGATGTGGCAGTGCCAAGAGGTAGTGGCCCAGCCACCACATCGACAGGCGCGGGCAGGGAAGACGGTGATGGGGGATACGAGAAGGAAAACTCATTCGGTGACCGAAGCCCACTGCCATCTTGAAACCAGACGCGCAAAAGATACTGGCCACGGGGCAAATCGCGGATCGATACGGTAATGTCGGTGATGCCCAATGCAGGTATTGAGCCAACTTCTTGGCGACGAAGTACCAACGCGGGGTTGTTGGCAGACAACAATTCCACTGCGAGTTGCTCCGTACCGTCACGAGACAATAGGCCGCGGCAATCTGCTTCCACGAGGATTTCATCGCGATCAAAATAGTAATACGGCCTAACTGTGGGACGCTCGAACCATGCCGCATCAAACCCATACTCAGCAGATTCGCCCTTGAAGTGGGCCAAGATCTGCTCCTGCGTCAATGCCTGGCTATAAACACGGACACGATCTACCAATCCCTTGAAATGCGGCAGATCAGGTCGTCCCTTCATACCGATATGCAGTCGGCCCGGGGCCTGGTATTCCTGAAACTTCGATTGCTTAGTGGATGCCTGCCGACCATTGATCCAAAGTGACGTGGTCTTGCCGTCAAACGTGCCGACAACGTGGTTCCACTGCTTGAGTTTGACCTGCGAGTTGATTCCATTTGAACCGCCACCGATATACCAGCACGCCAGTTCGGTGTTGTAGTAGGTCAGTTGGTAGCTCTGCATGCCGGTCCCGACCAGACTGGCCTCGCCGTGCGCTTTGCGCAGTGGTCGCACCCACAATTCCAAGCTGATCGCGTTGGTCGTATCGATCTGACCACAGTCCATGTAGTCATCCACGCCGTCGAGATAAAGAGCAAACCCCTTGCCCTGTTTTATGTATTGGCCACCGTGGATCATGGCCTGGCGATCGTTGCCGCTGGAATCGACCACGGTGGCAACCTGGCCTTCATCAAAGTTCCACTGGCCCTGCAAGCCCCCAGAGTCGGCCGCCATCGATGCGGCGACAAATAGAAAAATACATGTTGTGGCGCCAATGGAATAGACGTACATCGCAGCGGTCCTCCGACAGAATGATTAGGATCTCTTTGCTATAGAATCTCCAGCACCTTCTCTGGCGGCCGGCCCAGCCGCGCCTTCTTGCCCTTGACCACAATCGGGCGCTCGATCAGGATCGGGTGCTGTGCCATAGCCCGAATCAGCGCCTTGCGATCTCCGGCTTGCTGGGCCAGACCTAGTTCTTTGAATGACTTTTCCTTTTTGCGGATCAGTTCGATCGGCTCGATGCCAAGCATATCGATCAGGTCGCTCAGCGCCGATGCATCGGGCGGCTGCTTGAGGTATTCGATCACCCTGGGAACAATGCCCTGCTCCGTGAGGAACTTGAGCGTCTGGCAACTCTTGATGCATCTCGGATTGTGGTAGATGGTTACTGAAGCCATCACAGCCCTCACAAAAGGCCCCTGGACTTGATCAGGAAAGGGAGTCTAACACAAAATGAACTTCTCGTTATCCTTTAAAGTTGGATCAGTATGCACAAGGCCCGATGTGATCGCGTACTGGCAAGTAGTCCATAGCACCCACCGATCATGGGAGGCGAAAAATCTGTCTCGCATGAATCCACACCACTACCATGTGTATTGACACAAACCCGCTGAAACCAACTCGTCATTCGGAGATACTAACATGAAGATCGAACACATCGCCCTCAATGTCGCAGATCCGGTATCACTGGCACAATGGTATGTGGACCATCTTGGGTTTCGGATCAAGCGGAGTATGCCACATGCACCTTTTACGTACTTTCTCGCCGACCAGACCGATGCAGTGATGATCGAAATCTACCATAACCCCAATGCACCCGTGCCCGATTACACCCAACAGCATCCACTAATTCTACATCTGGCCATGCAAACCAATGACTTGGAAACCGACCGCCAGCGCCTGCTTGATGCCGGTGCCACAGCCGTCGGGCCAGTCGACAACCTAGATGACGGCGATGTCCTGGCCATGCTGCGTGACCCCGGGGGATTGGCAATCCAATTGGTGAAACGCCGCGAGCCAATGGTGTAGTCTACGACGGTGCGCCGGGTGCGGAAGGTCCCACACGACTGCGGAAGCTGAGCGAATGACGTACATTTGGCAATTCCTACTGAACCTCTGGATAATTTTTCTTGAGGCATCCACCTGGTTGCTGCTTGGCTTGATCGTCGCAGGGTTCATCAAGATCTTCCTGCCCACGAGATTGCTCAACCGCTGGCTCGGTGGTGGCGGAGTACGCCCCGTACTTAACGCCGCGATCATTGGAACACCACTGCCACTGTGTTCCTGCAGCGTGATCCCAGCGGCGATCGCCCTGCGGCGCGGAGGGGCTTCCCGGGCATCAACGGTGTCTTTCCTGATTGCTACGCCGGAAAATGGTGCTGATTCGATCGCGATCAGTTACGCGTTGCTCGGACCGGTTATGACCGTCATTCGACCCATCGCCGCGATCATAACGGCAGTAGGCGCCGGAATTCTCACCACGATCTTCGTCGGAAAATCTGAAAACTCACCCGCCGCCACGGCGGAGTTTCACAACAACGATCATTGCTGCGCCGAACATGAACCGCCCCCCCCCGCCAAGCCCGGCATATTACTGCGTAACCTTAAAAAAGCGTTTGGGTTCGCATTCCTAGACCTGTTTGCCGACATCGCAGGGTGGCTGGCAATCGGCTTGGTTCTGGCTGCCGCAATCAGGACGATCGTTTTGCCAGGTGCCATGGCACAATGGGGCAGCGGACTGCCCGCCATGGTGGCGATACTTGTCGTGGGCATCCCGATGTATATATGCGCCACCGCTTCCACACCGGTGGCAGCAGCGATGCTCCTGGCAGGCGTCAGCCCAGGAACTGTGCTGGTATTTCTTCTGGCTGGCCCTGCGACCAATCTTGGCACCGTCGGCATCGTTCGTCGGGAATTGGGCACCCGTGCTCTAGCCAGCTACCTGATTGGTATCAGCATCGGCAGTATTGGCCTGGGCCTGCTCACAGATTGGATCCTGTCATGCTGGCAGATCGATGTCCTTGCTCAGATGTCCCAGCCGCATACCGTGATTCCCCATTGGCTGGCGATGTCATCATCACTGCTCGTCGGAGCCCTTTTCCTTTGGACCGCCGTGCGCCGTCTTTTCTATTGAACTCTTCTACCCAGATATGCACCAATAAACTTGTCCTCCATGTTGTCTCCGCTCAACGCGGTGTAGCCTCCCCTACAAGACCACCGATTCACCTGCACCAATGCGCTGCGGCAAGTAAATGCCGTCCAGGTCCTCTGGGTAGATCGCCGTGCGCTGACTGATCTCAACCGTGGCATCCTCAGCAACCTCGACACCCTTTTTACGCAGCCAACGACGCGCCCGTTCTACCTGAATCGACTTACTGGTATCCGGTGAATCCAACACACCCTCACCAGCGGCGTTCTTGATAGGCGCAAATTCATCGGCCCGGTCAGTTTCGTAAACAATTGACCGGTCGCACAACGGCAGCGCATCGAACACGAACGCCTCGAGTTTCACCGCATTGCTCGTCGTGGGGATTACAGATACGCCCGTTTCCAAATCGATATGATCCACCTTTTTTTCGGCGCGATGAAAAGGCAATGCAAACCCGCTGGCTGCTGTGTTCAGTGACTCAACGAAATCCACACAAATGGCATGAATCGCGATGGAACCGGCGCCGAAGCGAAGTGAACCGTCAGGACCGGTTTCATGCGCCATCGCATCCGGCAGATCGGAATACTCGATCACGGTCATCTTGCCATCGATGAGGCAGAAGTTGCCCAACTTCTCCAGTGGCTCTCGCTTGCGCAACATCTTGGACGACATCTGGGCTCCATCCAGTGCATGCAGGCCGAGAAATAGTGGATCGATCACACGAACAATCGGGTTGTCCACCTGGATAAAGCTGATCTGTTCGATCCCGAGACGTCGCATGTCGGCCAGCGCGCCACTGGTGTGCATCGCTTTAAGTGAGCCGCCGTGCCCGTTCGGTGACAAGGCCAGTGAATCTGGGGTCTCAAGTAGCGCCCGACCCGTTGCCAGATCGATCGCAGGCATCATGGCTTGAGGAAACAGTTTCACATGCTTTGCGTCCAATCCAAAATAATCCTGCTGCTCAAAAAACTCCCGCGTATCTGCATCATTGACCGGGCTGGTCATCACATACCAGGGGATCACGCAACCAAAACGTTCCTGCACATTGCAGATGTATTCGGCAAAACAGCCGAAAAGTGACAGAGCCCGAACCGGGGTTGCGGGAAAGGTTCCCTTGGGCCCATCCCAACCCAACCGGGTGCTCTGCCCGCCTGCAACAGTAAACGCCGCAACCTTCCCCTGGCATATGAGATCGTTTCCAATCGATCGGGCCTGCGCGTACCGGCTTGGATCCTCCGGACGATGGGGATACCACGGGGCCGGCTTGGGCCTTTGCGGCATCACAAATCTCGGCCGCTTTTGCACATGAGTCTTAATCAGGCTCGCCACTTCAGGCCAATCAATCGCCTCGATCTGCGATAAGAATCGATCCCGACCGGCTTGGTCGATCCGATCGAAGAAGGTCAATACATGCGCCTGGCCAACCGCTGCCAAGACACGCTGCGCCGCATGGTAACGATCGGTCTGTGACACGGAAGCACCCACCTTGGCCATTATCGACCTCTACGGAATCTGAAAGATTGGTCTGCCAACGGGACCGGTTCGTGATTCACGAATGGTGATCGGTAACCACGGCGTCATCTTGCTGGATTGCTTCTGCTGCCATGTGGCTTTGCCATGCGACTCGCCCCACAAAAAATGGCCCCAATCGCTCCAAGTACAGCGATGTTTGTCGGGTTTTACGCATGGTTTCAACCAGCTTCGACAGCGGCGTCAACTCTCGACCCATCAATCCGATCACGAAGTCGTTATCGGCCGGGTCTAGGCCATAGCAGGCCAACCGAATGTCACGAGCGTAGCCAGCCCGACCAAATGCCATACCCACGTGCGAGTGCTCCTTGAGGATGTCCTTTTGCTGCTCGGGTGGCAGTTGGGCAAAACGACCACTGCGTCGTAGTGGATACCAGATTGCCCACGGAGTTTCTGGATCCAGCGCGTGGCGTCGCGGTCGCATTAACAAGGCATCATCGAGATCCGGCTCGTGGCCTAGAGCATAGGTACGACCAAACATGCTGTATCGCGGCTTGGGCTGCAGACCCGCAAATGCCTCTGTGCGAAGCAGTGTGCGAAGTTCCGCGACAAATATCTCAGGATCTTCAGCAATCGCCAGTACCCCCACACCGAAAGGATCCAACGCATCTTCGTATACCACCGCCTCAATTCCCGATTCGCCGACCGCCATAATCACCGCTTCGGTAGCGGAACACCGGCCAAAGGCCAACAACTGCATGTACAAACGGCGATCGGTGTGCTGGCCGCTCGCGCCTTGCTCAGATAGGTTGGGACCATCCATACGCCGATGGTATCAGATCGATTGATAACGCAGCAGGGCCACAGCCACCGCTGCAGCAGTTTCCACGCGCAAAACGTGCGGCGAGATCGTCCATGGAATAAAACCAGCCGATCCGCAGGCGGCTCTCTCCCCGTCGGTCCATCCGCCTTCAGGGCCAACAACCGCCAAAATACTCGAAGTACCACTAGGCACCACCACCGACGAAACTGCGCCCAGATGCAGTACCAGTCGCAGATCGGCAGGCTCCGCCAGGACCTCGGTCAGATCACACGGCGTCTGGACCGTCATGATGTAAGGGTGTCGGCTTTGCTTGACGGCTTCCCGGGCCCGACGCCGAAAGCGATCTATGCGTGCCGACCGGGGATGTACCACGCTACGCTCCGTACGCAGTGGGATCAAGCAATCAGCCCCTAGTTGACTCAGCTGATCGACCATCTCTTCGGCCCGAGGACCCTTGGGCACAGCACTGGCGATTGTGATGGTGGGCAGTGGGCGTGCGGTAGCGGTTTGCCAAACCACCTGGCAGCGAGTCCGATCCCCCTCGTAACTCTCGATCATCGCCTGCGCCACCGACCCATTCCCATCGATTAGTTCGACGGTTGCCCCGACACTCAGGCGCAAAACCCTGCGAGCATGGCGGGTCTGCTCCGCATCAAGCAAACACGCCTGGTGGCGCAAGTCCGATAGCTGTGGACAATACAGTCGTGGCAGTAGGGGCAAGTTGGCCGACTCGGTTGACATTTGAGTCTATCTCGTCTGGCGTCGATAAAATCTGATACCTGCGGGCGGCATCATGGCAAAATCCGCCGAGGTTGGCCAGCACAGGGAATGCTTCTCGTGCCCGACAAAGACAACAAATCCAACCCTTATCAGCCGCTTGAGCAACAGCTCGATCCCCTGATGACAAAAATGAACACCCCCAAGGGCTCGGCGTCAGCCGAACCTGACCCAACACCCCTTGACAACTTGACCAACACCTCGGAAGCAACCGCCCACGACCTGGGGCAGCAGATACAGCAGCTTCAGGATCTACTGGATCAGGGCGCCAAATCATCCACCACCGACAGCGAGCATCTCGAGGGTAGGTTCGAGGCACCCGACGACCAGATGATCGATGCAGCGGCAAGGGCCAACCAGGACGAGCCGTTGCATGACCTGCCAACTGAACCAATTGAGGCCGATCTGAGTATCGATCAGATCGATACCATGCTGGCCGAACTTGCCTCCGGCAACACCGAGCCTGAGGGGTTGACCGAACCGCTGTGCAGCGGCAACACGCCCGCCGAAGAACCCAAAGGCAACTTCATCGCGCCGGAGGAACTTCTGAAAAACTCTGTCGCTACACCGGCTGGACTCCCCGTAGCTCCCACACCTTGGGAAGCTCTTGCGTCACCCACGGTAGAGCAACCAGTTCCGCCAGGAAGTTATCCGGAAAATGAATCGGCCTTCAACACAACCGCGACACAAGCCGAACAGGAGTTGGTTGCAGATACCAGCCATGCACCCGCCGCCGCCGTGATCCAGCCGCCTGATGAGATCAGCAGCAATCTCAGTCCCGCAGGTCAGACTCAACGCACCCGCCCGACGCTGCGCCAGGTGCTGGCTGTAATCAACCGGCCACTGGACACGTTCAACCCAGAATTGCGCAACACCATTGGATACGTTGGGCTGCTCACCATTGGCAACTCGATGTTGCTGTTGCTCTTTGCACTATTGTTTTAGCCCTTCTAGAAAATCGCGAAGGATGGTCGCCGCAGCCAAAGCATCACGCCGCAACCGTTTCTGTCCATGCGTCAGTCCACTCTGCGCCATCTGCTCATCGGCAACGATGGAACTGAGTCGTTCGTCGGTCAGGTGAACCGGCCGCGAGGTGCGCCGGCCCAACTCAATGGCAAATTTTTCCGCACGACGGGCGGATTGACCACGGGTACCGTCCATATTCAGCGGCAACCCTACGACCACCGCATCAATCTGCTCTCGCTCAAGCCAATCCACCACTCGCTGCAGAAGCAACTCCTGGCGGGCCTGTTCGATTACGTCCAGAGGCGTCACCACCCGGGTCTCATCGTCCCCGATAGCCAACCCGGTCCTCTTTTGTCCCAGATCAATCGCCAGATAGCGCATCACGTGCCGATCCTAGACCATCCAAAGGGATTGGGGGTGAAAGTGACCAAAATAATCATTGATAGGACGAGCCAAACCGCTCGACAAGTTGCTCATGGAGTTGCTTGATCTGCTCGGCCCGATCGGCCTTACACACGAGCGTGGCCCGACCCGTGTGCACGATGATCAGATCATCACAACCGATGGTCGCGACCAGGTGCTCTGGATCATCAGAGACAACCAGAGTGTTGCTGGTCTCGAGCATTACGGATTGAACATCGCACGCAACGTTTCCCTCCTCATCCCGATCGTGAGTCTGAGCAAAGCTGGGCCATGAACCGACGTCGAGCCAGCGCAACGGCATGGGAACCGCTACTACCTGGATATTTGGATCTTCAGATGCCGGCTCCATCACCGCGTAGTCCACACTGATCTTGTCAAGAGTTGGATACAGCCGTTCCAGAATCTGGTTCTGCCCCGGCCCGTCCCATTCGGCTACGACCTTTGAAATTGCCTGGTGGTTCGCAGGCGCATACCGAGCCACACAATTCATCAGCGTCGCAGCTCGCCATACAAACATCCCGCTGTTCCACAGATAGCGGCTGGAACCGGCACGAAAGTACTCGTTCGCAGTCTTGGCACTAGGCTTCTCCCGGAAGCGGTCCACGAGATATGCATGATCCGAGACCGGATCGCCCAGTTGCAAATAGCCATAACCAGTCGCTGGCTCCGTCGGCGTGATTCCAAACGTCACCAGCATCTGGGTGGACTGTTCAGCCAGCTTGTACCCACGTTCTACGATGCGCTGAAAGTCAGCTACAGGCTCAATGATGTGATCCGCAGTAAAGACCGCCACCACCGCGTCAGGATCGTCACGCCCGAGAATCGAAGTGCCCAGCGTCACAGCATTGAGGGTGTCCCGGCCCACCGGCTCCGCAATGAAGCGATGTTCGGAGAGTTGCGGCAGATTCTCAAGCACTGCCGATCGCATCGTGGAGCCAGCACAAACGCAGATCCGATCATCGGGAATCAATCCTGACAGTCGTTCCATGGCCAACTGGAGCAACGACTTGCCCTCGATGAACGGGATCAACTGCTTCGGGCAGTTGCTTGTCGACATCGGCCACAGGCGAGTCCCGGAGCCGCCGGCAATGATCAGAGCGTAGCGCATGTACGCAAGATACCCTTGGGATGCGAATCTGTCTCCAACGGCACTTCCGGATCAATAGGAGCTGCAATCGCCTTCCAACCACGGCACGAAACGACCGATGCTCACAACCGTCAACCACTACCCGCCACTTAGCCGTATATCTGCAGGATTCCAAGCGGTAGACAGCGACTCCACAATGTCCGCCCCGAATGCAATTTGCACGAAAATTATCCTGGGGGAGGCACTGATGATCCT